>CANDKL010000025.1 GCA_947385255.1 uncultured Roseburia sp.
CTTGGCAAACATGAATTTGCCACCCGTGAAGAGTGGGAGGCTGCACAGAGAGATTTGGAATTAATAAAAGGCATTGTGGACCATCTGGATATCGATAACCCGATTGTAGCGGAGGATATTTACCAGCTGGTCCGCGAGGGCATGATTACATTTGAAAGCAAGCTGGGAACGGTGTTTTTCTGTGATATTTCAGATAGGGTGGCCCAGAACTTCAAAGAGGAACTCGAGGACAGCAGAGAAGAATGGGAGAGAGAGAGAAAGGAGCAGGATGAGCTGCTCCGGCAGAAAACACAGGAGGAGGGTGAGCGACAGAAGCTAAAGGAAACACAGCAGTCTATGATGTTTAAAATATTAGGGATCGCCTGCGTCGCTTTGGCAGTGGTATGCCTTATCTTTTACGGGCATTCTGTATACAGGGAACGTGCATCCACGAGGAAGCTGGAGGAGGTGCAGCAGAAAAAGGGCGCCTCCCAGGCGGTGGGCTGGAATGCAGATAAGAGCCGGCCGCAGGAGGGCGGAGATCAGGTGGAAGCACAGGAGGTTTCACAGCAGGAGGCAAATGCAGAGGTCTTGCCGGAGTACGGCGCTTTGTATGCACAGTATCCGGATTTGGCCGGATGGCTGCGCATAGACGGCACACAGGTGGATTTGCCGGTGATGCAGGCTGCGGACAACGAGGTTTACCTGCACAGCAATATGGACGGGGACGAGGATGTCAACGGAACACTTTTTCTGGATTACCGTGCCGACAGCCAAAAGCCCAGCACAAACCTGATTATCTACGGCCACAACATGAGAAGCGGCGCCATGTTCGGCGGGCTGAAGCAATATCTGGACGAGGCCTACGCATCGGAGCATGCGATGATCCAGTTTGATACGCTGTATGAGAAGCGGACCTACCAGGTGATCGCCGTATGCCTTTCCGAGGTTGGTTATCAGGATGAGGGGCAGTATAAGTATTATAATTTTATTGAAGCAGACAGTGAAAGGGAATTTAACGCATTTTTAGAGAACATTCGAAAGTGCGCAGTCTATGATCAAACACAGGATGTGACGGAAAGCGACAGCTTGCTGACGCTTTCAACCTGCAACAACTACGTGGAGGACGGAAGGCTCTTCGTCGTAGCCAAAAAAATACAATAGCAAGGATGCTATGGAGCCAGGAGTGAGAAATATGAAAAAAAATCTAGCAATACGGGCAGGAGCAATTATTTTGGTACTTATGGTAGCATTTCTTTCCATTATACCGGATTTGGTAAACGCGGAAGGAGATGATCCGGAACCCTCCACAGAGGTGGCGGCAGAAATGCCGGATGCAGGAGAGGAAACACCAAAGGCGGAAACGCCGGATGCTTCGGAAGGAGAAGCGCCGGAGGGAGGAGCTACGGACTGGTCTGCGGAGGAGGTTCCGTCAACGACAGAGACACCGGACACACAGCAGCCGGAGACGCAGGAGCCGGATACACAGCAGCCGGAGACAGAGATACCGGACACACAGCAGCCGGAAACACAGGAACCGGAGGTGCCGCAGCCGGAGACGCCGGGGACAGACAGCGACAGCACCGTGACGGATCCGGTACAGCAGCCGGAGGAAACAGAGACGCCGGGGACAGATTCGACGGAAAGCGATTTGCCGTCTTATGAGCTGGGCGAGGATACCCCGTCAGACAGCATGACGATCGTCGGCGCACCGGAGGACGGCTCCGCTCTGGCGGAAACGGACTTTATAATAGAAGGCACCACAGTAACCGGGTACAGCGGTGCAGGCGGCAATATTGTAATACCGGACGGAATTACGGCAATCAGCGACGGCGTATTTGCCGGGAACGGTTCGATTACCGGAGTTTCCTTCCCGGGCAGCTTACAGATCATCGGAAGCTCTGCATTTGACGGCTGCAGCAGCTTAGAGTCCGTCAGCATACCGGGCAGTGTGACGATTATCGGATCCTCTGCCTTTGCAAACTGTACAGCGCTTGGCAGCGTGAGCTTAAGCGGATCTGCGGGAGCTGTTTCCGCAAGGGAATTTTACAACTGCAGCAGCCTTGTAAATGTAAATGTTCCGGACGGCGTCACCAGCATTGGTGCGGAAGCATTCGGAAGCTGCGTGAATTTAAGCAGCATTTCACTTCCTTCCACACTTTCCAGCCTGGATATGAGCGCGTTTTCGGGGGATGTGAATCTCGGCTCGATTTCGGTATCGAGCGGCAGCTATTCCTCCTATGACGGATGTGTGTATACGGCGGATGGCAGGCATTTGCTGCTCTGCCCGCAGGGAAAGACCGGGATTTCCTTTGCACCCGGAATTTTGTCCGTTGCATCGGGCGCCTTTTCCGGATGCAGCTATCTGTTATCGGCAGTCATCCCAAATGCAGTAAGCGCGATTGAAGCCAACGCATTCAGCGGAAGCGCTATCCGAGCGGTCACAATTCCGGCAAGTGTGACCTCGATTGGGCCGCAGTCCGGATGGACGCCGACCGTAGTATACGGCTACAGCGGTACGACAGCGGAATCCTGGGCCAATGAGAACAATTATATTTTCGAAAGCATCGACGATTCGGCAGGCGGTATTCCGGAAGAGTCCGAATATATTGAGGATCCGGATCCGAATGATGTAAACGATCCGGGCTCTGTTCCGGGAACAACGCCCGGTCAGGGCGGGACGCCGGGAACCGGCTCTACAACAGGGACCAGTACCACTACGGTACATGCCGCGTCGCCCGGCGCAGCAGGCGGAACGGCGTCAGCAATTGCAGGCGGCCATGTGAAGGATGCGACGCCGAAGACGGGCGTAGAGGAATACGGCATTTATTTCCTGTTCGGCGCAATTTTCCTGGTGGGTATTGCATTGTTTGCATACAGCAGAAAGCTGCGGATAGACGGAAACCGTTAATCATTCAAAAGGACCTGCACAGTTCACAGGGAAGCTGTGCAGGTCCTTTTTTACGGCTGCTGTTTAAGCGTTTTGCTCCAGCGCGAACCGGCAGGCCCTGGCAAGCTGATCGCCGCAGGAGGTGTTCTTAATGCCGCAGCGGATACCGCTGAGCCGTTTTTCAATTTCCTCTACGGTCATGCCCTCTACCAGCTGCGGGATTGCTTTTAAATTGCCGTCGCAGCCTCCGGTAAAGCGGACGTTGTGTACGACGTTTCCATCCAGCTCCAGTTCAATCTGAGAGGAACAGGTGCCCTTCGTACGGTAGGTGTATTTCATAATTGCATCACTCCTTTTTTCCTATTTTAATCAACCGGACGGTTACAGTATAACATGTTATTAAAAATTTAACAATTCATTTACCATTTTCCATATTGTTTCTGGACGCGGAACGTGGTAGAATAAACGTTGTGCGAAAAATATGGAAAAAGTAAGAGAATAAAGAAAGTGATAGGAGTAATTTATGGGCGCATTTACAAAATTATTTGGTACACATAGTGAGCGTGAGTTAAAAAGGATTGAACCGATTGTAAAAAAGATAGAATCCTATTACGGAACAATGGAGGCTCTGTCAGACGAGCAGCTGAGGGACAAGACAAAGGAGTATAAAAAGCGTCTGTCGGAGGGCGCGACCTTAGACGATCTGCTTCCCGAGGCCTATGCGACAGTCCGGGAGGCTGCGAAGCGTGTATTGAATATGCAGCATTACAGGGTGCAGCTGATCGGCGGCATTATCCTGCACCAGGGGCGTATTGCAGAGATGCGTACCGGTGAAGGTAAGACGCTTGTTTCCACACTTCCGGCTTATTTGAATGCGTTAGAGGGCAAGGGAGTCTGTATCGTTACGGTCAATGATTACCTGGCAAAGCGTGATGCCGAGTGGATGGGGCAGGTGCATGAATTCCTTGGGCTGACCGTAGGCGTCGTTTTGAATTCCATGGATAACGACGAGCGGCGGGAAGCCTATAACTGTGATATTACGTATATCACCAATAACGAGCTGGGCTTCGATTACCTCAGGGACAACATGGTCATTTATAAGGAACAGCTGGTGCAGAGAGGTCTGCACTATGCCATTGTCGACGAGGTAGACTCTGTATTGATTGACGAAGCCAGAACCCCGCTTATTATTTCCGGCCAGAGCGGCAAATCGACCCGGCTGTATGAAGCGTGCGACATTCTGGCGCAGCAGCTGATCCGCGGTGAGGAGAGCCAGGAGCTGTCCAAAATGGATGCGATTATGGGCGTTGAAGTGGAGGAGAGCGGTGATTTTGTTGTCAATGAGAAGGACAAGGTTGTGAACCTGACCCAGGACGGTGTGAAAAAGGTCGAGAAGTTTTTCCGCATTGAAAACCTTGCAGACGCGGAGAACCTGGAGATTCAGCACAATATCATTCTTGCGCTGCGCGCGCACTATTTGATGTTCCGCGACCAGGACTACGTCGTAAAGGACGATCAGGTACTGATTGTAGACGAGTTCACCGGACGTATTATGCCGGGGCGCCGTTATTCGGACGGTCTGCATCAGGCAATTGAGGCGAAGGAGCATGTGAAGGTAAAGCGCGAAAGCAAGACATTAGCGACCATCACATTTCAGAACTTTTTTAATAAATTTGAAAAAAAATGCGGTATGACAGGTACGGCTCTGACAGAGGAAAAGGAGTTCCGCGATATTTACGGCATGGACGTCATCGAAATACCGACGAATGTGCCGGTACAGCGGAAGGATCTGCAGGATATCGTATACAAAACCAAGAAAGAAAAATTTAAGGCAGTGTGCGACGCGGTAGAGGAAGCGCATGCAAAGGGGCAGCCAGTACTGGTTGGTACGATTACCATTGAGATTTCCGAGGAAATCAGTAAAATGCTAAAGCACCGCGGTATCCCGCACAATGTCTTAAATGCCAAATTCCATGAGCTGGAGGCGGAGATTGTAGCGCAGGCAGGCCAGCACGGAGCGGTTACAATTGCGACGAATATGGCGGGCCGTGGTACGGATATCAAGCTGGACGACGAAGCGAAGGCGGCCGGCGGCCTGAAAATCATCGGTACGGAGCGCCATGAGTCCCGGCGTATTGACAACCAGCTGCGCGGACGTTCCGGACGTCAGGGCGATCCGGGCGAATCCCAGTTCTACATCGCCTTAGAGGACGATTTGATGCGTCTGTTTGGCTCGGAGAAGCTGATGAGCATGTTTAACGCACTGGGTGTTCCGGACGGAGAGCAGATTCAGCATAAAATGCTTTCGAGCGCCATTGAAAAGGCGCAGAGCAAGATTGAGTTTAACAACTTCGGTATCCGTAAAAACCTGCTGGAATACGATCAGGTCATGAACGAGCAGAGAGAGATCATTTATGCAGAGCGCCTGCGCGTATTAAACGGGGAAAACATGAGAGATGTGATCTTTAAGATGATTACGGATCGTGTGGAGGCAACCGTGGATATGTGCATTTCCAGCGAGCAGTCCGTAGAGGAATGGAATTTGCGGGAGATAAACGACATTCTCCTTCCGATGATTCCCCTGCAGCCGATTACGCCGGATACCGTAAAGGATATGAAGAGCAGCAAGGAATTAAAGCATGCGCTCAAGGAACAGGCCGTGAAGCTTTACGAGGCAAAGGAAACGGAATTTCCGGAGGCAGAGCAGTTTCGGGAATTGGAGCGCGTTGTGCTCTTAAAGGCAATCGACCGCAAGTGGATGGATCATATTGACGATATGGAACAGCTGCGCCAGGGAATCGGCCTGCAGGCATACGGTCAGCGGGATCCTCTGGTCGAATATAAGATGAGTGGATTTGACATGTTTGACAGCATGATTGCCAGTATCCAGGAGGATACCGTACGTCTGCTGTATCATGTACGGATTGAGCAGAAGGTAGAGCGTGAGCAGGTTGCCAAGGTAACCGGCACGAACAAGGACGACACGTCAGTGAAGGGCCCGAAGAAGCGCGACAAGGCAAAGATTTATCCAAACGATCCATGTCCGTGCGGAAGCGGCAAGAAATACAAGCAGTGCTGCGGAAGAAAGCCCCAATAAGACAGCGCTTAGGTAAGACAGGTAACAGTGAAGCCGCAGGCTGAACTGTTACAAGACAGGCCAAATGTATGCCGGATAAGCTTGCATTTGGCCTGCCTGTGTAAAAGGGCTTAAGGAACGGGAGGTTTGGTATGGACGCTGTATTTTTGCGGATTTTAAGGGAGCATGTGAGACGGTATCCGATGATGGAGCCGCAGGATTTCGGCAAGCTCGCATTTCAAAGTGAATTCGGCGCAGAGCATCTGGCTGCGGAACGGCAGACGGTTTTGGATTCTGTTTTGGAGGAGCAGAGGCTCCTTTCGGATAAGTCCTCTCCGCAGGCCATAGAGGATATCGGCGGAGGCCTGTGCCGGTTTCCGTTAGCCGCCTTAAGGACAGAGGAGGAGGCAGGGCTTTTAGCGGATTTATTTGTGCGGACCGCAGAAAAATCCCGCGGAACAGCGGAAGGTCTGTCTGAAAAAATAAAGCAGGCAGCCGGCTTTGGGACGCCGGGCATGCAGGAATGGCTTGCAGCCTGGGAAAAAAGCGGCTGTCCGCCGGTGCATCACAGCAAGACATACCGCTGGATTTACGATCCGCATTATCGTCTCCTGCAAAAGGACTTCGCGGCTTACTTTCCCGCTTTGGCAAAAATCGGCAGTCTGCTTGCATCAGGAAATCCGATTATAATTGGCATAGACGGACGCTGCGGAAGCGGCAAAAGCCATTTGGCAGAGCTGGCCGGCAGTCTGTTTTCCGGTCTTGTGATACATATGGATGATTTTTATCTGCCTGTCAGGCAGCGGAAGGAAAACTGGGAAAAAATTCCGGGCGGCAATATGGATTTCGAACGGCTGTACAAGGAGATCCTGACGCCGCTGCGGGACAAAGAGACGGCGCTGTACCGGCCGTATGACTGCGGACAGGACCGGCTGGGCTGGGCGGTACCGCTTCCGCCGTGCCGGCTGACAGTGGTAGAAGGGAGCTATTCGCATCATCCAAAGCTTCCGGTCAAATACGATCTGAAAATTTTTCTTACCTGCGGAAAAAAAGAGCGGGAGAACCGCTTAAGGGAACGGGAGGGAAACGGTTATCCGATGTTTGAGCAGCGGTGGATTCCTATGGAGGAGCATTATCTGCAGACCTGTGCAATCGAAGCAGACAGCGATCTGCAGATCGATACCACCGGTATTTTAACGTAAAAACAACAGGAGGGAGAAGTATATGGATTCTAAAACAAATCATACTCATGTCAGAAATCTGGTTATGTCGGCGATGCTGTTAGCCGTAGGGATTGTACTGCCGTTTTTTAACGGGCAGATTCCGCAGATCGGAGGGATGCTTCTGCCGATGCATCTGCCGGTGCTGGTATGCGGCCTGATTTGCGGATGGCCATATGGCGGCGTGATAGGATTTTTACTGCCTCTTCTGCGTTACGCCATGTTTGGGATGCCGCCGATGCCAAACGGGCTTGCCATGGCGTTTGAGCTGGCGGCATACGGCATTTTGGCAGGCTTTCTTTACAACCATTCCCGCTGGCAGTGTATTGTGTCGCTGTATCGTTCTCTGATTATTGCGATGCTTGGCGGCAGGATTGTGTGGGGCGCAGTGCGTATTGTAATGACAGGCGTGGCCGGGGAAGCGTTTACCTGGCAGATGTTTCTGGCGGGAGCATTTTTGAATGCCATTCCGGGGATACTTTTGCAGCTTTTATTCATTCCGTCTTTGATGCTGGCATTGGACCGTACCGGAGTGGTACGGTTTCGCAGGGATTCGCAGAGATACCAAAATAATTCTTGACACATGAGGCAACGTGTAATATACTAAATTAGTCTGTAAATGATTATAGAAATGCAAGCCAAAGCCCCGGCGAGCATTTAAACTATATAAAAATCCATGAATCATGGAGTAAGGAACTGTCTGGAAATAACTTTTAAATTTCTGGACAGTTCCTAAGGCGGGAGGAATCGCGTCCGGACATACGGGATTTCAAGTGCCGACAGCAGTGAAGAAAGAGCAGTTTTGATAATTTCAAGGAGGAAAACCAATGAAAACATTTATGGCGAGTCCTGCTACTATTGAAAGAAAATGGTATGTGGTTGACGCGGATGGAATGACATTAGGACGTTTAACATCTGAAGTTGCAAAAATATTGCGCGGTAAGAACAAGCCGATTTTTACTCCGCATATGGATACAGGCGATTATGTAATTATCGTAAATGCTGAGAAGATTAAAGTAACCGGTAAAAAGCTGGATCAGAAGATTTACTATCACCACTCCGCTTATGTAGGCGGCATGAAGAAGACGACTTTAAAGGAAATGTTGAATAAACACCCGGAACGTGTCGTAGAGCATGCAGTAAAGGGAATGCTCCCGAAGGGACCTTTGGGAAGACAGATGTATAAGAAGCTGTTTGTATACGTTGGACCAGATCATAAGCATGCGGCGCAGAAGCCGGAAGCTTTAACATTTTAATCGGTGAGGAGGTAGATTGCAGTGGCTAATTCTAAATATTACGGAACAGGAAGAAGAAAATCATCGGTTGCCAGGGTATATTTGGTACCGGGTACAGGTAAGGTTACAATTAATAAAAGGGATATCGACGATTATCTGGGCTTAGAGACCTTAAAGGTTATCGTACGCCAGCCGTTGGTCGCTACGGAGACGGTGGATAAATTTGACGTACTGGTAAATGTAAAAGGCGGCGGCTACACAGGCCAGGCAGGCGCGATTCGTCACGGCATTGCAAGGGCGTTGCTGCAGGTAGACGCCGATTACAGGCCGGTTTTAAAATCCAACGGATACTTAACGCGTGATCCGAGGATGAAGGAGAGGAAGAAATACGGCCTCAAGGCAGCGCGTAGGGCACCGCAGTTTTCAAAGAGATAGGCAGACGGAATATCAAATATGGATTTCAATCCCCAGAACGCATATGTTTTGGGGATTTTGTCTGCTTTTTGTATAAAATGCCAGTAGATATAACTTCCCCTATTTTTTGAAAAAGAGGTAGAGAAAATCACGATAGAGGTGTATAACGATGAGAAAAAGAATTCATACGACGCTGTTCTGCTGGATGACGGCCATACTGCTGTGCATATTGCCGTCCGGCTGTTCGATGGGGACAGCGGAAGCCGGCAGTGCCGATGCCGTATTTGATATGTCAAACATACCGGAGTTTTCCGGTGAGCCGTATGTTGTGCTGAACGGAAATGAGCCGGCGTTTTCGGAGGAGGATTATGTGGAGGAGCCGTTTGAGCTCTACAGCAGCTTAGACGGGCTGGGCAGGTGCGGCACAGCATATGCCAATATCTGCAGAGATTTAATGCCGACGGAGAAGCGCAAAGAGATCGGATCGGTGAAGCCCTCGGGCTGGCAGACGGTGAAGTACGATTTCGTGGACGGGAAACATCTGTATAACCGGTGCCATTTGATTGGATTTCAGCTGGCGGGAGAAAACGCGAATGAAAAAAATCTGATTACCGGTACGCGTTATATGAATGTGCAGGGAATGCTGCCGTTTGAAAATATGGTGGCGGATTATGTGAAGGAAACGGATAACCATGTGCTTTACCGTGTGACGCCGGTTTTTGAAGGAGAGGATCTGGTGGCATCCGGTGTGGAAATGGAGGCGGCATCCGTGGAGGATGAGGGCGAGGGCATTCGTTTTCACGTATATGTTTATAATAACCAGCCGGGAGTGGTCATTGACTATGCTACGGGTGAGAGCACATTGGAGGAAGAAGCCGGGCAGAAGCCAGACGGGGAAACAACGTATATTTTGAATGAAAATACGAAGAAATTCCATTTGCCGGATTGTGCCGGCGTGCAGGATATGAAGGAGTCCAATAAAAAGGAATTTGCAGGCGACAGGAAAGAGCTGATTGAAGCAGGATATGAGGCCTGTAAAAACTGCAGGCCATAGCGCCAGGCAGAACAAGGGCTGCAGGCGGACGGAACGGATGCAGAAGGGCTTTTGGCACAAAAACAAAATTGCTGCAGGACAAAAACCGCCTTCGGGCAGGTTTCTTGTCCTGCAGCCTTATTTGATTTAGGCCGTTTTATGCGTTTGCCAGAGCGCAAAGCTCATTCAGCATCTTCGGAAGCTCGGTATCCATGTTTTCGTTGGTAAACTGGCAGGTGCCGACCTTTTTATGGCCGCCGCCGTTGTATTTGAGCATCAGACTTCCTACGTTGACCTCAGAGGTACGGTTTAAGATGCTGTAGCCGACTGCCGCGGAGCAGCCCTGGCCGCCGCGTCCGCTGACAATCCATGCGGAGATATTCTGGTCGGGATACATGCTGTAAATCATAAAACGGTTGCCGGTGTAAATCGGATCGACGCCTCTTAAATCCGTAATAATGACATTGCCCTCTGTTTTGGTGTGTGCGGAAACCATTTCCTTGAATTTTTCGGTTTGTTCGTTGTAAATCTCAATGCGCTCCTGTACGTCGGGGAGGGCGAGGATTTCTTCGGTAGTCATGGTCTGGCAGGCGTGCATGAGCTTTTCCATCAGCTGATAATTGGAGATGGAAAACTGCCGCCATCTGCCCAGTCCGGTTCTGGGGTCCATCAAAAAGCCGATCAGAATCCAGCCGGACGGGTTCATGATTTCGTCAATGGTCAAATTACCGGAATCAACCTTGTCAACGGCCGCCATCATTTCGTCAAACTGGGGGAATTGCTTTTTGCCGCCGTAATATTCATAGATAATCCTTGCACAGGAGGGCGTGATGCGGCTTTCGCCCTTATATTTGCCGGCAAGCTGAAGCCTTTCGTGCTCGCTGGAATGGTGGTCGAACCAGAGGCCGCAGCCTTCTACGTAAGGTACGTTAGCCAGGCAGTCGTTTTCGTCTATTTCTACCAGCCCATCCTGCAGATCCTTCGGATGTGCAAATTTCCAGCTGTCAATAATGCCTGCTTCCAAAAGCAATGCGCCGCAGGCCAATCCGTCAAAATCCGAACGCGTAACTAATCTCATGAATCAAAATCCTCCTTGTATGTATTTGATAATTTCTTACTGTTGAGTATAACATATCTGTTCTGTTTGGGCAAACAATATTAGTGCAAATATTCCTTCAGGACCGCTATGAAAACATCCATATCCAGAGGCTTTGAAATGTGGGCATTCATACCGTTTTTGAGGGCGGCTTCCTTGTCTTCCTCCAATGCATTGGCTGTCATGGCGATGATCGGGATGTCCCGGACATCCTTTCTGGGCAGGTTCCTTATGGTGCGGGTAGCTTCATAGCCGTTCATAATTGGCATTTGTACGTCCATTAAAATGGCGTCGTAATAATATTCCTCGGATTTTTCTACCATTGAAACGGCATCCGTTCCGTCCGGTGCGCATTCTACGACAAAGCCGGCTTCTGTCAGGATCACCTCTGCAATCTCACGGTTCAGCTCAATGTCTTCCACAAGCAGAATGCGCTTTCCGCCAAAGTCTGCCAGAGTCCATTCGGCAGCCTCATCCTCTTTCTTGGCCGCAAGATTGTTGGCGGCAAGCAGTACGGATTTGAGATCCGACAGAAACAGCGGCTTTGCGCAGAAGGCAGTGATGCCGGCAGAGGATGCCTCTTCCTCAATATCGGACCAATCATAGGCGGTCAAAATGATAATCGGGGCGCTGTCGCCGACTACGTTTCGGATCCGTCTTGCCGTTTCGATGCCGCTTGTCTCGGGCATCTGCCAGTCAATGATGAAGGTGTGGTAGGAATCGCCCTCCTCGCAGGCGCTCTTGGCGCGGTATACCGCCTCCTTGCCCGAGGTCGTCCATTCGGCGCGCAGGCCGATTTGCCGAAGCATTTTGCTTACGCTGTCGCAGGTGTTGAAATCGTCGTCTACCACCAGGGTGCGCAGCCCCTCAAGCTCCTTGATTTGCTCGGCATTTTTTTCGATGTCCTGCAGCTTTAGCCCGAGCTCTACGGTAAATTCGCTTCCTTTGCCGGGCTCGCTTTCCACGCGGATGACGCCGTTCATCATTTCTATGATATTTTTGGTAATTGCCATGCCAAGGCCCGTTCCCTGGATGCCGTTCTGAGTTGCGGTCGTCTCCCGTTCGAAGGGTTCGAAAATATGCTGGACAAAATCCGCGGACATGCCGATGCCGTTGTCCTTGATGATAAAGACGTAATCGCCGTAGCCATGGCGGAAGGTGGTTTTCTGGATAATCCGGAAGGTAATGGTTCCTCCGGCGGGCGTATATTTTACGGCGTTGCTTAACAGGTTGATAAATACCTGGTTTAATTTCAGGGAATCTGCAATGATGTCCTCGTTGGCCACCTCAAACGTATCAATGAACAGCTCCAGCTGTTTGGCCTTGACCTGCGGCTGGATAATGTTGACCAGGTTGTGCATCAGCTCGGAAATATTGCACTCCTGCTCCTTGATCTGTACCTTTCCGCTTTCAATCCGGCTCATATCCAGAATATCATTGATCAGGCTGAGCAGATGATTGCTGGAGGAAAGGACCTTCTGAAGGCAGTCCCTGACCTGTTCCTTGTTGTCAATGTGGCTGACGGCGATGGTGGTAAAGCCGATAATGGCATTCATCGGCGTGCGGATATCGTGCGACATATTGGAAAGAAAGGTCGTCTTCGCCCGGTTGGCATGCTGCGCCTGCATCAGCGCATCCTGCAGCGCCTGTGTCTGCGCCCGCTGCTTTTGCACCTGCTCGGTAATTTCCTTGGAGACCACCATGACCATAATATCGTTGGAATGATTGTCCTGTGTCATGATAAAGGACTGGCGGACGCACATTTGCCGGTCTGCAGAATCCTGTCCCCAGTATTCTGCGGTAACCTCGGCATTCCCCTGCTCATACTGCTCCTTTAAGTATGCAAGGCTGACGATGCGGGAGTAGTCCTCTAAAGATTCCGCGAGGACGAATTTTTTCCATTTTTCAAAGCATTCGGACGCCCTGCAGGGGGCGCTCAGCTCCGCGGCCTTCAGGATGGATATCTGCCGACCGTCGTCCAGAACGCGGGTAATATCGTTTTCGATCCAATCCTGCGTTAAGTTGAACTCAAAGGTGCAGAACGCATTGGAGGTAATGGCAATGCGGTACTGTCGTTCCTTGCGGGCGGCTAGGGAGAGCTTTGCCTGGATGCGCAGCTCCTGTTCCTTGACTGCCGTAATATTCTGGCGGATAAAAAGGACCTTGCTTGCCCGATCGTTTTTTCGTTCCAGGCAGATAATATTCATGTGCTCCCATTCCTCATGGCCGTCCCGCAGGATGTGGCATTCATAACGCAGATCGCTGTGATCCTTGAGGCCTTCGATAATGGCGTCCCGATCGATAAATCTGGCAAATTCCAAACGTTCGCTGTCATTGATGATAATCGAACGGAAATATTCCGACAGCTCCTCGTAGGTGCCGCTTGTGGCGACACGGTCGTTTTCCGAGCGCGTACCGACCAGGTACTGATAGGTATTGGTTTCAAAATCGACGACGGAAAAGCGGGTAAACAGGGTGCGCATACCGTTGATAATATAGCCCATTTCCTGATTTTCCTGTTCTAAAAGCTTTTTTTCCCTGCCAGCCCGAAAAAGCAGCAGGATGACATAGATGACAAACAGGCCGATCAGCATGGCTTCAAGCTGGACGCCTACTATATTTTCTGCGGCTACCATGGACTGTGTGACGGATTTCGGGAAGGTCTGCACCAGGACAAAGTCGTATTCGGAGAGATGTATGGCGCAGATATTGTCTGTCTGGCTGTCGGGGCTGCAAAGGAAGGAGCCCTCTCCTCCGCCGTCAAAAATCCCCTGGACAAGAGAGGCTGCGGCAGCGTCAATTACGCCGGTATCCTGCAGTACGTCTAAAAGCGATTCTTCATAGGAGGTGCGATCGGAGCTTGCAATGATCTTGCCGTCCGATTCGCAGAGATATACCCCTGCGGCTTCTCCGAAATAAGTAGTGGCAAGCATACTCTGCAGGTATTCCTCTGCCAGATAGGCTCCGCGCAGTACGCCGATGGCGTTCCCTTCATAATAGACGGGCGCGTAAAAGCATGCCATGGCTTCGTTGAAAAAATGCGGATCATAAATGATTTCGATATCGCTGTTCCCCTGCATGCCGTCCTGGTAGAAGCTGCGATCGGTCACATCGGAGGTACGTCCGTCGGGAGCATAGTCTGTACCGCCTGCATCCGTAAATATCAGCGTGTCAAACAGGGAATTGCTGTTCATTTCCTTTAGCTTCTGTACGGTGACGGCTGGTTCGCTTAAGCTCTGTCCGAGAAAATAGGAATAGGTCTGGATCAGGTTCTGCGCATTCTCCAGCTCGTCATGAATCCGCAGGGCAGTCTGGCGTGCAGAATCTGAGGCGTAGGATTTGTTCCGTTCCTCCATGCGTTTGTTATTTTGTGTCATATACCAGTAAAAGATAATGACGATCGCCAGTAAAAGAAATAAAACATACGTGATCTGGTATAATGTTTTTTTGTTCTTCATAGTTTCCCTCCTGAATATGGCTGCCGGATAAACGCAATTTTAAATAGTTTACCATAATTTAGCGGAGGAAACAATCTGCATTTTTCTGTTTTCTTTCGGAGATTGCTGTTGTATAATATGGGGATAAAATGAAGGAGGATGTCTGGCATGTATGAGGTTGTTTTATTTGATTTGGACGGCACGTTAACCGATCCGGGCGTTGGGATTACGAATTCGGTGGCGTATGCATTGGAGAAATACGGGATTAAGACCGCAAAACGGGAGGAGCTGTATCCGTTTATCGGGCCGCCTCTGCATGAGTCCTTCGAGGGATTCTACGGTTTTTCCAGAGAGAAGGCTATGGAAGCCGTGGCGTATTACCGGGAATACTACAGCGACCGGGGGATTTTTGAAAATGTAGTCTATGACGGGATGGAAGAGCTGTTGGCGAAGCTGAAGGAAGCGGGCAAAACGCTTTTGGTGGCGACGAGCAAGCCGGAGCTGTTCGCGCGCATGATTTTAGAGCATTTCGGGCTGACCGGGTATTTTACCTATATTGCGGGAGCGAATATGGACGGCAGCCGGACGAAAAAGGACGAGGTGATCTCCTATGCGCTGATGGCGGGGAATGTTGTGGATTTGCCGAAGGCCGTTATGGTGGGCGACAGGGAGCATGATATTCTGGGGGCAAAAAAGGTCGGGCTTGCTTCTATTGGAGTGCTGTACGGATATGGAAGCCGCGGGGAGCTTGAGGGGGCCGGGGCAGATTATATTGCAAAAAAGGCGGAGGATATTGCACAGATTGTATTGGGATAAAGGAAAGGGGTTTCTATGAAACGGATATTGGTAATTGAAGATGAGATTGCGATTAACGATTTGATTTGCATGAATCTGGAAATTGCAGGGTACAGGCCGTTCCCCTTTCTGGACGGAGCGGTATTTAGTGCGCATTTAAAGGAGCGGGACGATTATGATCTGGCGCTTCTTGATATTATGCTTCCGGGAAAGGACGGGTTTGTCCTGCTGGACGAATTAAAGCAGCATCAGATTCCGGTGATTTACCTGACGGCAAAGGGGGATTTGCCGAGCAAGGTGAAGGGGCTTCGCAACGGCGCGGAGGATTATATTGTAAAGCCGTTTGAGATGCTGGAGCTTCTGGTGCGGATGGATAACGTATTGAAGCGGTTTTCGAAGGAAGAGGAGGAAGAAATCCGCATTAAAGATGTTGTGATCAACGAAAAGAAAAGGACGGTGCATAAGGGCGGCACAGAGGTCGCCATGCAGCCGATGGAATTTGACTGCCTGCTGGCCTTCTGGAAGTACAGAAACCGTGTAATGACCAGGGAGCAGATATTAAACCTGCTCTGGGGCGTGGATTTTGACGGAGAAAGCCGGACGGTGGACGTACATGTGGGAAACATCCGAAGGAAGCTGGATTTTGCGGACGTGATTATTACGGTGCCCAGGGTCGGGTACCGTATGGAGGTTTCAAATGAATATGATTAAAAAAATTGCTCTGACTGCGTCAATTCTGTTATTTGTATTGGCGCAGGCTTTTTCGTTTTACGTGATTTATATCAGCCATCAGGAAAAGACGGCTTTATTGCAGGATCAGGAGGGCAAGCTGTTTGCAAGGTCTGTGAGCGAATTTGGCTCCGGCCTGTCGGTGGCCGCGCAGAAGCTGCAGACAGGAAAAAATGTCGCAATTTATTATTTCCGCAATACGATGCCGGCGCAGTCGGCCCTGTACCTAAAGGGCGAGGAGCTGTTTAATAACAGCGGGTATGAATTTGAAGCCGGAAAATTAGAAGGGGATGAGCAGCAGTATCCGTGCAATTACCGCTTAGAGGAGTTAAACGGGCGTTTTCTGCAGGTGTTTTATATGACGTACAGTATGGAGCGATACGGCCTGGGCAGGTACGGGAAGGAGGATTACCTGCTGCTGCATATTGTGGATATTACGGAAATATATAAAAAAAGCTTTTTTCTGGTTCTAAAGGAGCTGCTGGTTGCTTTCTGCTCGTCCGTGGGAATCGGGCTTTTGCTGATGTTTCTGATCAAAAAAATTACAAGGCCGCTGCAGGCGGTAAACGAGACGCAGAGACAGCTCATCGGAAGCCTTTCGCACGAATTAAAGACGCCGCTTACGGCCATCCGCGGCTATTCGGAAACGCTTTTAGGCGTAAAGCTGTCAAAGGAGCAGGAGGAAAAGGCGCTTTTGTACATCAACCGGGAGAGCGCGAGGCTGTCGAGGCTTTCCGAAAAAATGATGGAGCTGACCCGTCTGTACGAGCCGGAATGCAGGATAACGCTGCGGGAGGTTTCCGTTGAAAGGCTGTTTGATGCCGTCGAAGAAAGCGTAGAACACCGTCTTTTGGAAAAAAGGCTGATATTGGTTCGCGAAGGAGATTTCAAGGAGCAAAAAAAGGTTTTGGATGAGGATTTGATGATCAGCTTTTTAATTAACCTGATCAACAACAGTAT
>CANDKL010000026.1 GCA_947385255.1 uncultured Roseburia sp.
GAAATCCCCGAAAGCCTTGATTTTACTGAATAAATTATAATTACTCGATGATAGTCGCAACCCTGCCGGAACCAACAGTACGTCCACCCTCACGAATAGCAAACGTAAGCCCCTGCTCCATAGCTACCGGATGAATCAATTCAATTGTCATCTCTACGTTATCGCCAGGCATACACATCTCCGTTCCGCCCGGTAACTGGCAAACGCCCGTTACGTCGGTTGTACGGAAATAGAACTGCGGACGGTAATTATTAAAGAACGGCGTATGACGGCCACCCTCGTCTTTCGTCAGAACATAAACCTGAGCCGTAAATTTGTTGTGGCAGGTAACCGTACCCGGTTTTGCGAGAACCTGTCCGCGGACAATCTGATCGCGGTTGATACCACGAAGCAGCGCACCGATGTTATCGCCTGCCTGAGCCTCGTCTAACATCTTACGGAACATTTCGATACCGGTTACTACAGTGGTCTGAACATCTTCTTTCACACCTAAGATCTCAAGCGGATCGCTTAAGTGCAATGTACCTCTTTCTACCCTGCCGGTAGCAACCGTACCACGGCCTGTAATCGTAAATACATCCTCGACCGGCATTAAGAACGGCTTATCTGTATCACGCTCCGGATCCGGAATATAATCGTCAACCGTTGCCATTAATTCCATAACCTTGTCAGCCCATTCGCATTTCGGATCTTCGAGAGCTTTTAATGCGGAACCCTGGATGATTGGGCAGTCATTGAAGCCATACTCCTCTAACTGCTCTGTGATTTCCATTTCTACTAACTCAAGTAATTCCGGATCGTCAACCATATCGCATTTATTCATGAATACTACGATATAAGGAACGCCTACCTGACGGGACAGTAAGATATGCTCCTTAGTCTGAGCCATAACGCCGTCAGTAGCAGCTACTACAAGGATAGCGCCGTCCATCTGAGCAGCACCGGTGATCATGTTCTTTACATAATCGGCATGCCCCGGGCAGTCAACGTGTGCATAATGCCTTTTGTCCGTCTCGTACTCAACGTGTGCGGTAGAAATTGTAATACCACGCTCCCTCTCTTCCGGAGCTTTATCAATATTTTCGAAATCAGTAGCTGTGTTGCCGGCAACTCTTTCAGAAAGTACTTTTGTAATAGCTGCTGTTAAAGTTGTTTTACCATGATCTACGTGACCGATGGTACCAATGTTACAATGTGGTTTTGTTCTTTCAAATTTAGCCTTTGCCATTTTAAAACGTCCTCCTTAATCTTTTTGCCCGCTCAATTGGGCAATTAATTTGTTCCTGATATTCCGTGGGCCTTTCGCTCGGTTATCTCTGATTATATAAGAGATCCCCACGTTTTTCAAGCTATTTTCATATTATTTCCTTACTTTTCTTTGGTGTTGAGCACCTTTTCCTGTACATTCTTCGGTACCGGCTCATATTTTTCGAAAAACATAGAATAATTGCCGCGTCCCTGCGTCCTGGAACGTAAGTCTGTGGAATAACCAAACATCTCAGCAAGCGGTACGAATGCACGTACAATCTTGCCGCCGCCCAGATCATCCATTCCTTCAATACGTCCGCGGCGGGAATTGATATCGCCGATTACATCGCCCATGTATTCCTCCGGCATTGTTACTTCCACCTTCATAATCGGTTCAAGCAGCGTCGGGGCCGCCTTCTTCATCGCTTCTTTAAATGCCATGGAGCCTGCGATATGGAATGCAATTTCGGAAGAATCAACTTCATGGTAGGAACCGTCGTATACTACCGCATGGATGCCCACTACCGGGAATCCGCCAAGTATACCGGCCTTCATCGCTTCCTCAATACCCTCGCCGACTGCCGGGATATATTCCTTTGGAATCGTACCGCCGACAACCTCGGACTCATATTTATACAGCTCTTCGCCGTTGGCATCCATCGGCTCAAAGCGCACCTTACAATGCCCGTACTGTCCGCGTCCACCGGACTGCTTGGCATATTTGTATTCCTGATCCACGGACTTGGTAAAGGTTTCCTTATAAGCAACCTGTGGTGCGCCTACATTGGCCTCTACCTTATACTCACGCAGCAGACGGTCTACAATAATCTCCAGATGCAGTTCGCCCATGCCGGCGATAATCGTCTGTCCGGTCTCCTGATCGGTATGCGCGCGGAAGGTCGGATCCTCTTCGGCAAGCTTTGCCAAAGCTTCGCCCATCTTGCCCTGTCCGGCTTTGGTCTTTGGCTCAATTGCAAGCTCAATAACCGGCTCCGGGAATTCCATGGACTCTAAAATAACCGGATGCTGGTCATCGCAGATGGTATCGCCTGTTGTGGTAAATTTGAAACCAACCGCTGCCGCAATATCTCCGGAATAAACAATGTCTAACTCCTGACGCTTATTTGCATGCATCTGCAGGATACGGCCAACACGTTCCTTTTTGCCCTTTGTCGCATTCAATACATAGGAGCCGGATTTCATCGTTCCGGAATAAACACGGAAAAATGCCAGCTTCCCTACAAACGGATCCGCCATAATCTTAAATGCCAAAGCAGAAAACGGTTCGTCATCTGCAGAATGGCGTTCTACCTCATTGCCGTCCAGATCCGTTCCCTTGATGGATGGGATATCGGTCGGAGCCGGCATGTATTCCAAAACAGCATCCAACAGCTTCTGGACACCCTTATTGCGGTATGCAGAACCGCAGCAAACCGGAATCGCCGTACATTCGCAGGTAGCCTTGCGGAGCACTTTCTTCATCTCCTCTGTGGACGGCTCCTCCCCCTCCAAATACTGAAGTGTCAGATCATCGTCAAGCTCGCAGACCTTTTCCACCAGCTCTGTCCGGTACAATTCGGCATCGTCCTTCATATCGTCCGGGATATCCGTGATCGTAACATCCTCGCCCTTATCATCATTATAGATATATGCTTTCATCTCAAACAGGTCGATGATTCCCTGAAACTCATCTTCCTTACCGATCGGAAGCTGAAGAATGATTGCATTCTTCCCCAGCCTCGTACGGATTTGCTCAACTGCTCCGTAAAAATCCGCACCCAGAATGTCCATCTTATTGATGAATGCCATCCTTGGCACATTATACGTATCAGCCTGACGCCATACATTTTCTGACTGAGGCTCTACTCCGCCCTTAGCACAAAAGACGCCGACAGCGCCATCTAATACGCGAAGCGAACGTTCAACCTCAACCGTGAAGTCAACATGCCCGGGCGTATCAATAATATTGATACGATGCTCTAACGCACCCTTCTTGGGTTTGCACTGTTCCTCCAATGTCCAGTGGCATGTCGTCGCAGCTGAAGTGATTGTGATACCTCTTTCCTGCTCCTGCTCCATCCAATCCATGGTGGCAGTCCCTTCATGAGTATCGCCAATCTTATAGTTAACACCGGTATAATAAAGGATTCGCTCTGTCAATGTCGTCTTGCCTGCATCAATATGCGCCATAATACCGATATTCCTGGTTCTCTCTAATGGATATTCTCTTCCAGCCAAAGAATTTCCCTCCTTAAATCTCGTCAAATAAGCTATGCCGCAGATCGATTAGAATCTGTAATGCGCAAATGCTTTGTTTGCTTCTGCCATTTTGTGCATATCTTCTTTTTTCTTAACGGATGCGCCGGTATTGTTTGCGGCATCCATAATTTCGTTTGCAAGGCGGTCCTGCATGGTCTTCTCGCCTCTTTTACGTGAATAAGCAGTCAGCCAGCGAAGCGCTAACGCCTGGCGTCTGTCCGACCTTACTTCAATCGGTACCTGATATGTCGCACCTCCGATACGCCTTGCCTTTACCTCCAGAGCCGGCATAACATTATTCATGCATGCTTCAAATACCTCCAGGGCCGGCTTACCCGTCTTTTCCTCAACCTTGGCAAACGCACCGTATACAATCTTCTGCGCTACGCCCTTCTTACCGTCCAGCATGATGTTGTTGATAAGCTTGGTCACCACTTTATTGTTGTATAACGGATCTGCCAAAACGTCCCTCTTCTGAGTATGTCCTTTACGTGGCACGGTACTTCCCTCCTTAATCATAATTCTGATAAAATTTCGATAATTCTTTGATTAATTCAACGGTACTCACATGTGTCCTCTAATGTGTTTCGTGCGGAAATCTATTACCCTTGTGCCGTCTGCACTGATAGGGGCTTTTCTTCAAATGTGAAGCATAATCCCAACACTAACCTTAGACTGTTTGTGATACTATTGCTGCGTTCCTATTTCTTAGCGTCTTTTGGCCTCTTGGCGCCATATTTGGAACGGGCCTGTTTCCGGTTTGCAACTCCGGCCGTATCCAGCGTACCTCTGATCACATGGTATCTTGTACCTGGCAAGTCTTTTACCCTGCCGCCGCGGATAAGGACAACGCTATGCTCCTGTAAATTGTGGCCTTCACCCGGAATGTAGCTCGTTACCTCAATACCATTGGAAAGACGAACCCTAGCAATCTTCCTCAAGGCGGAATTCGGCTTCTTCGGAGTAGCTGTCTTCACTGCTGTGCACACACCTCTCTTCTGCGGAGAAGAGGTATCGGTCGCTTTCTTCCTCAAAGCATTGTAGCCCTTCTGAAGAGCCGGTGCAGTCGACTTTTTCACAGATGTCTGACGTCCTTTTCTTACTAACTGGTTAAATGTTGGCATTTGTTTCACCTCCTGTAATATTATTCGTGATTTGTGCAGTTGTATACACGCTAAACCATTATATCGGCGAAAAATTACTTTGTCAAGCGATTTGCACGAATATTTTCGCAAAAAAACGGGAAGGATAGAGAGAACAAGATATAATTAGGAGGTTTCTCATGGAAGATCCCAGAAAATGCGCGGATTCAAACTGCCACCGGCAGCATTCGGACGTCCGCAAAAAGAATGAACCTGCTCCATCTAAGGAAGCGTTAAAGCAGCAAAGCCTTTACAACAAATCAGATAAAGCCGTTCCGGATAACAGCCCTTTCTTTGAAGGTCTGAGCAATCCATTAAGCAGCAAAGGAAATTGACGGCTTTTGTCGGCTGAATTTTGAAAAATCCTCTTTTTTATATAGCGGCGGTTTCTTTTTGTATTCAAAACGCGTATTATCCTCGCTTCGAAGATTTTTTATATACTATTTGAATACTTTCAACATCTAAGCCTCTGTTTTATTTTAAAATAGTGCCTGTATATATAAAGGAGGGGATAGCATTTGGACATAGGATATCGTCTGCGTAATCTTTTAGAAGAAAAAGACATTACGCAAAGAAAGCTTGCAAAATCCTTAAATATTTCTCCGGCTGCGCTGAACGGATATATCAAAAACCGACGTCAGCCGGACGCAGGCACTCTGGTTCGTCTGGCTTCCTATTTTAATACGACTACAGACTATATCTATGGCGTAACATCCTTAAAGGAAGCTCCCGCAACTCCTTACAATGCGGAAGAGCGCCGTCTCATCAGTATCTACCGGACGATTCCGGACGACAAAAAGTCGTTGTTTATGGAAACCGGAAAGACATTTTCCAATTATGGGAAAGGCAAAACGGCAAAAAAGGAGGGCACTTCGAACCAGACATGAAAATAAAAGACACCTGGCAACAACCAGGTGTCTTTTATTTTTGTTTGAAGAGGCGCTTTCAGCTATATATTCAATGCGCGTATTATTTTCAGAATGTTATTTTTTTGTTTGCTTTTCGAGCATTTACCGATTCTGCCCTCTGTTTTATTTTAAAATAAGATACAGGTAAAGGAGGGATGCATTTTGGACATTGGACATCGACTGCGCACGCTGATTGAAGAAAAAGGGATCACACAAAAGGAACTGGCCGACTGCCTGAATATCTCCACGCCAACACTGAACGGATATCTCAAAAACCGCCGCAAGCCGGATGCCGATACGCTGATTTACCTGGCTTCCTACTTTCATACAACGACGGACTATATTTATGGCATGACCTCTTCCAAAGAGCCTCCCATATCTCCTTATAATGCGGAGGAATGCCGCCTCATTCATATCTACCGAACCATACCGGATGATAAAAAGCCGCTTTTTATGGAAACTGGAAGGATATTTGCCAATTTTGAAAAAAATAAATACGCAAAAAAACACGTATTGTATTCCTTTATTCCAAATAAGACCGGGCTTTCGGAAAAGGCATGAAAGAGCAGGTTAAACGCTTTTAAATCCCCATCCCCTATTTTATTTTAACAATAGGTTCAAATAAAGGAGGGATAAATCTTGAACATAGGAAATCAACTGAACCAACTTTTAGAGGAACACGGCGTCAAGCAAAAGGAACTGGCAGACTTCTTAAACCTTTCTGCATCTACGGTGAACGGATATGTCAGAAACAGACGTCAGCCGGATGCAAACACACTGGTCCGTCTGGCTTCTTATTTCAACACGTCTACGGACTATATCTACGGCCTGACGTCCGTCAGAGAGCCATCCGTATCCTCTTATACGGCAGAAGAGCGTCTCCTCATCCATATCTACCGGTCCATTCCGGATGATAAAAAACCGCTCTTTCTGGATACCGGAAGGCTGTTTGCCCGCTCCGGGAAAAACAAGGCGGAGCCTCCAAAAGAATGAAAGAAAAGACACCCGGCGCGTAAAGGCCGGGTGTCTTTTCTTTCGTTCTGTCATCCCCGCACATCCAAAAGCTGCGCCCTACCATGCAGCCTGATTGGGACGGAATTGGCCGGTATAAAAATACAGTCGCCCTTAAAAAAGCAAAGCGCTTCTCCGTCCTCCATAAATAGCGTACCGCAGCCGCCGATACACAGCAGCACACGAAACGAAATGCGGTCAGCCTGATAAGGCACCATCTCCCTGCACCGTTCTGTGTTTAACAGCATGCGGGAAACCTCAAAATATTTACATCTGCAAAGCAGCTCCACAGCGCAGCCCCTGCGGTATTTTAAGACACGGAGCGGCTGCTTTGGCGTACTGCTGCTTTTTAAATTTGCAGCCTCCAAGGCTTTCTCTACATGCAATTGCCGTTTCTTTCCGTTTTGATCCTCGCGGTCATAATCATATAAGCGGTAGGTTACATTCGAGCTTTGCTGAATTTCTGCAATCAAAACGCCTTTCCCGATTGCATGAATGGTTCCTGCCTCAACATAGAATATGTCATCCTTTTGAACCGGTATTTTCTGTAAATATTTTTCCAGCGTTCCATTCCGAGCACTCTGTCTGAGCGCTTCTCTGCTGACGTCATGATACAGGCCGTAAATCACCCTTGCATTCTTTGACGCATCTAGGACATACCACAGTTCCGATTTTCCCGGCTGCCCATTTTCGTGCTTGCAGGCATATTCATCATTAGGATGAACCTGAATGGACAAATCCCTTTTTGCGTCAATCAATTTAATTAAGAGTGGAAGCTCCCCCTTCACAGAAGGATGCAAACCCAGAAAATCAGAATGATCCCACAGAACCTCTGCCAGAGTCTGTCCTTCAAAGCTCCCGCTTGCCACAATGCTCGGGCCATCCGGATGTGTCGAGCATTCCCAGGTTTCTGCCAGAGGGGAAAGGGAGATTCCCTTGGAAAAATCATCATTCAAACGATTTCCTCCCCATAAATAATCCTTTCCGCATGGTTTCAGCAAAAACGGCTTATTCCTGTTCCAATGGGAATTTTTGTTTATCATGTACTGAAATCTCCTTACCAAGCTGTACCTCAATCAGCTTTAATTCTGTTACCGCAATCACGGTATGGCGGCAGCCCGCCTGCATGGTAAGCACATCGCCCGGATGAACCTCCTGAGCCATTCCGTCCACAACGGTACGGCCTGTACCGGAAATGACCATCCAGATCTCATCCCGGTTTTTGTGGCTGTGATAATTCATACTATGCCCGGAATTTAATGTCACCTTTACCGTCATACTCCCCGAATCCAGATCCAGAACACGAAAGCTACCCCATGATTTTTCGGCAAACATGACCTGCTGATCCAGCTTGTCTACCAGAGGCTTGATAAAAGCGGACTGCTCCTTGTCCGCTACTAAAATACCGTCTGCGCTGGCTGAAATCACGACATCATGAAGGCCCATGGCAAGCACCGGAACACTGATCTCATTGATGACATGCACATTCGTGCATGTCCCATCCAGCATGGCATCTCCTACCACACTTTCTCCCATAGCCTCGGTCAGCGTATTCCATGTACCTAAGTCCTTCCATTGTCCCGCAAAACGCATAACTCGGATATTTTCTTCTTTTTCTGCAACCGCGTAGTCAAAGCTGATTTTTGTTAAGGTATCATATCGGTCAAACAAATCGTGATAATCTGTAAACGGAATGTATTCATACGCTTTATCCAGCATATATTTCAGCCGAAAGGCAAATATGCCGCCATTCCAGAGCGCGCCCTGTGCGATATATGCTTCTGCTGCCGCGGCATCCGGCTTTTCTTTAAAAGCCAGAACCTCACTTATCGGACCTGTGCCTTTTGGAAGGATATAACCGTATTTTTCACTAGGGCAGGTTGGTTCTATGCCCATCAGTACGAGATTTGAGCTTCCCTTTGCGGCCTGCTCCCCAAGGCGGTTCAGCATATGGAAATAATCTGCTTCTACGCAGGGATCTACCGGGCAGACAACGACTGTTTCTTCCGGATCCACGCCCTTTATGTCCTTTAAATAGGCTGCTGCCAATGCAATGGCGGGAAAGGTATCCCTGCGGCAAGGCTCCACTGAAATTCCTACCTCTTTGCCTAATTGATTGCGAATGGAGGAAACCTGCGCCTTGCTGGCGGCGATTGTGACAGATGCCTCCTCATTTACATTGCGAATCTGACGGTACATGCGCTGTATCATGGATTCATAGGCGCCGTCACCGTTTTTGAAAATTTTAATAAATTGCTTCGAACGTATCTCATTGGAAAGCGGCCAGAGGCGTTTGCCCGAGCCGCCGGATAATAGTACAATATTCATCATTTTACTGCCCCCTCTGTATGTTACATAAATGGTTTTCCATAATTGCTGCCGTCTCCTCCATATCACTGGTAACACTGCGGAAATAGGTTTTCTCGTTTTCTGTCAAAAGCTCATCATCCAGTAAGAATATATTTTTATTATAAATATTTTCTAGAATCCCATTCATAGATTGCCGGGTTTCTACATAATCAAATTCCTTCACGTTGGCAAAGGATAAACTGAGCAGCGTTACCGCATTGCCGCTTTCCCACCATTCTTTTATAAATTTTTTCTTATCCACATTAAAATAGTGATTCTGAATGAGCTGTTCAAAATCCTGTATGCCAATTGCCACTGTTCTTGCAATCTGAAACTTCCCCTTTCAACCCTCTCTTGCCATTCCTGATTCTTTGACATCTATGTGATAGTAATCACAGACAACTGCTTTTGCGTATTGCGAATAATTCTCATGGATGTCCTCATTTTCAGCCTGATATCCGGCCACGCCATATTCGATTCTTTTCAAAGCGTATTTTAAGCTGCGAAGCTTTGTGACCAGCTGCTCAGCTGTCATCCCCTCCAGCCAGAAACGATTTTGGATTTGACGCTGTTCTTCCAGCCAGTCAATGAAAACAATACACTCATATTCCCGTAAATATAAAAAACCACGGTTTTCCGACGTATTGAATAGTTTTCGCAGCTCTGTGACAGCTCTATTTGAAATGAGCAGCTCAACTTCCCTGCGCACCGTCTCTTTGGCCCGCTCAAAGTTTAACAAATAATCGCTTCTCTTACGAAATTCAAAGCTTCCCCATGCGGCATATTCCTGGCAGAACCGTTCTCTGTAAGATTCATACTCAGTCATTTTGCTGTACGTATTGTCATGATAACACCATGGCTCCTTCTGGCTTGGTATGACGATCTGATACCCGGCCTTTTGAAATTCCATACACTGCGAAATATCATAAAAGTCCCATCCGTCAAAAATATCTTCCCTCCATGGAAGATCCGCCTGTGTTGCTAACAAAAAGCCGTCGGCCGCCTGCGCTTGAGTATATCTGCATTCCTCCTGCGGGAAGGTAAGAATCGACGGTGTTCCATTACTCGCTACGGCTCCTAAATCCCATCCTGTCACAGCAACCGCATTTTTTTCGAGCTTCTTCGAGCCAATCATTCCTGCCATTCCGATCTTATCGTCCTGTGAAAATATTTGTAACAGATCGAATATAAAATTTTTATTTGTTATAAACACATCCTGATGCAGATATACTTTATACTTCGCATTTGTATACTGCATTCCTATATTATAGCCAGAAGCCATGGATGCCGCCTCTCTTACGGCGATTGTTTCGATTTCAAAAGCGTTTGGAATATTTAAATGTTCTAAATAACAACAGCATTGTGCATATTCTTTTTCATCATTTACGCAGCTAATAAATGCCATTTTGGCGTGATTTTTCTGTTCCATCATCTTTATTGGTTCTTTCTTGAATAATAATCATTACTTTCCTTAAACAAGCATCCATACATCGTTTGCTCTCCTGTTATAAGCTCTTTCCGATAGACCTCCTGCATGTTTAATTTATAAAATGTCCCTTTCTCTGCCAATATCCTTAATCGTTCCGGAGAGTATTTTTGATTCATCCACTGATGCTTCAAAAACATGGTATTTTCCACATACTCACACTTTTCCAAATCCTTCCTGATATCTGAAAATTCATCCACCGCAACCGCAATGATAGGATCAACCAAATCATAATCTATCATTTTATCTTCAATCTCCCAATAATACCACAAGCTCTCCGTCAAAAAGCGGAACAGCTGATATCCTTTCCTCGTATACCACACTTTTTTACACCATCTTCCCTTTGTAATATCGGCTTCACAAAATGACGCCTGGAATCTCAATGTATAAATTTGCTGTTCAAACACGTTCTTTTCTATTGGTTTTGTCACAAAGCATGCCGCATCCACCCACATACCGCCATAACGATACAGCAGTTCAGCCTGCAGTAAGTCCGCGAGCTGCGCATATGTAATATTCCCTTCATTAAACCTCTGAATCACTTTTTCCGTAAATGTCACATATTGCATACAATTTTCTAACGTAATCAGCTTTAAGACCGTAATATCCTCCGGAAGATGCATTCTTATACTTCTAATACAGCCCGAAATAAACTCCGGCATTTCTTTCTCTCCCTGCCACCAGCATACCCATACAGGAATCTTGCCCCCAAAATCATCTCTGCAATCAAACGGCTGCACAAAGCTTCCCTCAACAGCATCTGTTTGATACAGTCCAAGTAAAGGTTTCATTTTCATTTTTACACACTGATATAATAAATCCGCCCGTTTTTTCGCATGATTAAGCTCCGACGGATCCATTAGCTTCATATGTTCTTCCGTTATAGCTTCAGGTTGTAAAAAAAGCCATACACGAAATAAACGTTCTGCAAGAAAGCCCATCACGCGTTTCTGATAATCGTCATAATTCCAAAACGGAATCTCCTTTTCCGCCTCAAACAATATATCAAACAGCCAGCTGCAGTATCGGTCAAAAATGTCCTTCCTTGTGATCCACATATTACAGGTAGAAACCAAAACCGATTTCATCGCATACTCAAAAGCAGCCGAATATTCCGGATACTTTTTTTGAATTATCTCCCTGCATAATTCCAAATCCTTCCCGTTATGCCGTTTGGCATAGTGGCAAAACGCATCCGCCTCGTTTACACAGCTGCTGTTCGGTATCATAATTGGATACTTCTGAATCGTTTTCTCAATATAATCTTTATCCAAAAGCTTTTCCTGACGTGTAAAATACCTTCTGTAATGACATATGCCTATGATATCACACTTCACATTTTTCCACAGCCAATAAATACCCGTCAATTCACAATAAAAAAGGTTTTTTTCAGAAATCTGATCCCCTGTGTCATCGCCGATATACCCCAGAGCTTGTTTTCCTGCCCTTCCTACCTGCAGGGGAATATAAATCTCATCCGAGATTTCCGCAATTTCTTTATGCGTCATTACATATATTCTTGTATCCATATCCGTTTTCCCCCAAATCCAAAAGATAATAACAGTCCCCTTCCACCTGCAAATCAATAGTTCTAAAAATAGACACCTGATGTTTCCATTGCTCCGAAATCTCATTTACAAGCACATACCTCACACATTCCGATAATTTTTGCATCATAAGCGAACAGGCAGAATCTTGATAAAATGTTTTGGCTCCGAGAATAACCGCAAGCTCGTATGGGGCCTTCCTAACATTTTTTAAAAAGCTATTGATGTCATAAATATTGTTGTACATATGATGCCAGACCGGGAAGTCAATTTCCGGGTAAAAATCAACTCCATCTAGCTGTATCTCTTCCGGAACCTCCCGATTCATCGCTTTTCTGGAAACGCCCCCTATTCGCTTGAGAAACATCCCAACATCTAATATTTTGTGGGGTTTCAGCTGCTCAATTACTTCAAAATAAATATAAATGTCATTTTCATTTTTTAAAATCACTCCGTTACTCCTATCGTATGAAAGCTTCATTTTCTGATTCTTTTAACGAATAGCATATAAGGTATAAATGAAAAAAGCAGAAAGCTTTCACTTCCTGCTTCACTTTTTACTTATGCAGTTACTTCTTCTGCCGCCTTACCCAGATTCTCAAATTCTGGAATCAATTCTTTCACTGCATCCGCCATTTTCTGGTCATCCTTTGCGGCAATCGCATTGCTAAACGCTATAATCTTTGCATTAAACTGCTCTTTATTAATGCGTTCCTTTCCTTCATTCAGCAGACTCATCGTACCATTTACAACCTCTACCTCCCAGTTAATTGCATCAATAATACCTTTTATAAATTTATCGGTATCATCCAGACGCTTACCGGACAATTCTTTTGTAACAATCGTTAAGTTCTTTAATACCCGGCCATTAAATTCCTTTAAAACCTCTAACGCTTCCTTCTGTTCTGCTCTGTTATCTTCCATGACTCTTTACCCGGCCATCATAGCCTTCCCTTTCTATGCATATTCTCTTATTATTATCGGACAACCCCCAGACAATCTTAACGCAGTCCGGGAACAAAAATCTTTTTAATCCCATACCTCTTCATATCCCTCAATGGCTTCCTCCTGCGCAATTTCCAGCATTCTCCTTGCTGAAAGCTTCTCTTGATACTTTGGATTATCAAACAGATTTTGATGATCTTCCCGTATCGTATGCCCCTTTTCAAACGAAATCGCATAAAAATCTCGCCCCAGCCATGCAAAATCCCTGTCAGAAATGGTATTCGGGTTAAAATATAAGCCGCCATACCGAAACGAATGCCAGTCCCGAAAACGATACGCATCTGGATACCTGCTAACTACAAATGTACCGTAAGTTTCAAATTCGCTAAAGCTGTTGGACTGCAGCTTGTCTGTATCAATTGCATATATAATTTTTTCCCAAAAAGCCGTTCCTGGAATTATACTGTTCTGTTCGATCTCAGAAATAAGCTTTCGCATAATATTGCATTTGATTAACATGTGCTCCGCTATAAAGGATTTTCGAATATTTTTCTCCATGCCCGGTATCAGCTTTGCCATTACGCGGAAATATTCCTCGTGATATTCCTGCTTTAAATCCAGATACGGGATATTCCCGTTTTCCTGAAACATAGAAAACGGTTTACATGGTATGGTATCTCCATCCCAAACCAGATAATATTCATCCGGGCATAGAGAAGCATACTGCATCTTTAAAAACTGCTGATAATACCAGCCAGTCACACCCCTGGGCAGCTCCCTTCCGTTTAGTATATCCTTTAGTGCGTGTTTCATTACCTCATGCACATGATCAAACGGTAATATATCATTTTCATTTATAAATCCCGCCTTATCATCGCCTTTTAAAGCTTGTACCAAGGGAAAAACCGCCTCATCGCCGACAAACAGAACCCGCCTTGAAGGCATATATGACAGCAGCCTTTGATAATTCCTTTGAAGCCTCTTATAGTCTGCTGCCGTTACCACAATTATCGCATCATATGAATTTACTGAATCCATACTTTATTACTCCCTCCTCCCAATCCTCCGCCGCCGTGCAGCGGACTGCATAGGCGCGTACGTGAAAAGTATTCCTCAATATCTCTTGTGCAAAATTACCCGTTATGCTAAGATAAGTACGGCTTAACTTCGCTTACAAAAGGAGATATGAAACAAATGCAAACCATACCAATCCTCCGTCGGCTTATCCATTCCATACAGCATCAGCCCTCCGTGGCAGCTTCTGTCCCCTGGGATGACATACAAGCCTGTATCCTTGCCGAATATGAATGCTGTGCCGGCATTTATCCCTCTTCCCAGCTTCAATCAATTCAGCAGCTTTTAAACGGCATCCTTTCGGACGCCAGACAAGCCTATGCGAAAACCAATGCCTCTGCGGCCATTGACTCCCTGGAAAAAATGATATTTGCCCTGGAATTCCTTCCGGAGGCAGAACATATTGATTCCTTACTTCAGCAGGCAAGCTTTGATCACGCCTGCTTAAACCACTATAAGAACAATACTATTATCGTACTTGGCGATTCGCATGTCAACTTTTTTAGTGGAAATGAGATGCTTACCTTTCTGCCAATCGGAAATGACATCAATACATGCCCACTCCAGACGGAATACCCCTTTACCCCGCTGCATGTCGGTCCATGTCTGGCTTATAACTGCAACCGGGCGGACACAACGTTTCGATTTCAGGAGAAGGCAGCCCATTTATGCCGCAATTTTATACGTCCGCACGCTAAGATCATCTGCTGCCTTGGAGAAATTGATCTCCGCGTTCATGTTTTCAAGCAGGCTAAGCAGCAGGGCAGGGATTATACACAGATCATAGATGACATCCTAAGCGAATATATCCGCTTCCTGATATCCCTGAAAAACCAGGGCTATCAGGTTTACTGTTGGGGGCCGATTGCTTCACAGACAGAAAACTGCCCTTTAGATCCCCGGTTCCCCAGAAACGGTTCTGAAATAGAACGAAATCAGGCTACTGCCTATTTTAACCGTCAGCTCTCCGTATTATGTTTTAAGCATGGCATTGTATTCTTATCTATTTTTAGTAAAATGATTACAGATAAATACCAGACTTTAGAACAATACCTTTCTGCTGATCGCTGCCATTTAAGCCAGCGTGCGCTCCCCCTTGCAGAAGAAGAATGGAAAAAGCTATTTATAGAAAATTATCCAGAGAGGTCGATATAATGCTTAAAATTATATTTGGAGAAATCGAACACTCTATTTCCATCCCCCCACTTACTTTGACAATCAATACGAAGACGAGTGGATAACCGATCCTTTAATGATTGCGATGATCAAGGATATCGACAACTCCAATGTTATTGGAACTCATTTAATTCAAAGTCCTGTACTCGGTCCAATTTCCACAAAAAACATTTCCGGCAGTGTCAGAACCTTAATTTTGATGGCGTTTGATCAAAGCGGCAAAATTTTCAACGCTTCTTTCTGTGGAAATAACTGCGCGAAATGGATTGCAGAGCTGGGCCGAAAGAAGGATTTGACCATCAACCTGCATCATGTCATGGATTTCAGCTCCGTTCCGGCGTTTGAAGCCATTATGCTAAATACCGGATAATCGTCCGCTGCTACGAAGAATATCTGATAGAATCGCTGAAAATAAAGGAGCGCAAATACATGAAAGGAAGCTATCATATCGTTATACAGAACAATAAACTTCACTATGAACTGAACATTCGCCGCAACATTACGATTATTTACGGCGACAGCGCTACCGGAAAGACAATGCTATCCGACTTTTAAAACCGGCGGCAACGTATGGCGAAAGCTCCGGTATCAAGGTCATTTGTAAACGCCCTTGCCGGACACTCAGCAGAACAGACTGGCAAATTGTGCTGTCCAATATCTACGAACATATTATTTTCCTGAATGAAGAAAACACTTTTATAAAATCAAAAGAATTTGCTGCCGCCGTGAAGTCTTCCGGGAAATATCATGATTTGAAACGCACTTACAATGAACTGTACCGAATTTACAGTACAGAAGAATTTTCCGGAAAAATAATGCCAAAAAACATCATAGTAGAGGATTCTAATTCCGGAATCTTTTGAATGGCTTGTGTTAAAATCAGGATTAATTGATAAAATGGAAGGTATCAATTGGCGTAAACCACCGAAAGACGAATAAATCACGATACTACTCTTTGTGGAAATATGCTATTCAAAAAAAACAATGAAACGAAGTTCCATTATGAACATCTTATACTATTGCTGGAATGAAAACTCCTCTGCCGACATCGAACAGGCCTTCTCCAACCTGGAAATTTCCTTCGCCAAAATAACCAGCCGCCCAAGCGGCTACGACTCGGATCCTGCATTAGAAACCCAAATCAACGAAATACTCCGCCAATACAAATTTGGCGCCATCTATACCTTTAACTATTTCCCGATTTTATCATCCATCGCCCAGAAACACGATCTTCCCTATTTCCCTTCGCTCCATTACAAACGGCATCCCACTGCGCTACCTGGATGTCCTCCGCTCATTGCCTTCTTCCATTGCGCAATACAAATCACGAAAATTCTCTTTCTTTATCACATCCCTCATCCAGTTTAAAATGGTCTTCTGATAAATAGACTTGACTTCTACATTGGGAATCCGCACACGCAAACATATCGTTGATTCCTTTAAGTATTCACTTTCTTTTGTCAAATATCCCGTAAAATAAAGAAAATTCCACAGATTTTCCTTTTTGCTGTACATATCTCCATAAGTAATTTCTTCATTGAGCAGAATATCTAAGCTTCCGCCCTCTAACAGTGTTTCCATCTGCCCTTTCATTTCACGGTCAGCCATAGCAACCAGAGCTTTTATTATATCATTGGAACTGGTATGAATCCAATAGGGATGAGGAAACGCATTGACATCCGCAGACGTCCCGTAAT
>CANDKL010000027.1 GCA_947385255.1 uncultured Roseburia sp.
GCTGCGTTATGGAGGTTTCCTCGCAGGGGCTTATGATGCACCGGACAGACGGGTTTGTATTTGAAATGGGGATCTTTACCAATATTGAACCGGATCATATCGGGCCGAATGAGCATGCGTCCTTTGAGGAGTATCTGGGATGGAAAAGCCAGCTGTTCGGGCAGTGCAGGATTGGTATTTTTAATGCGGATGATAAGCATTATCCCGATATGCTAAAGGGGCATACGTGTCAGGCGGAAACGTTCGGCTTTTCAAAGGGGGCCGATTTGTTTGCAGACGGAATGCAGCTTGTGACAGGGCCGGGCTATCTGGGCGTGGCGTACCATGTCGGGGGGCTGTTGGATTTTGATGTGGAAATTGATGTGCCGGGCAGGTTCAGCGTATATAATTCACTCGCAGCCATCGCTGTCTGCCGGCATTTTGGAGTGGATACCGCGGTGATGAAGCGGGCGTTAAAGGCAGCGAAGACGAAGGGACGGATTGAGCTGGTAAAGGTCTCGGATGAATTTACGCTGATGATCGATTATGCGCATAATGCGATGAGCCTAAAGAGCCTGCTTTCGACGCTGCGGGAATATCATCCGGGGCGGCTTGTGTGCCTGTTTGGCTGCGGCGGGAACCGTGCGCGCGCCAGGCGGTTTGAAATGGGGGAGGTTTCCGGAGAAATGGCGGATTTGACGGTCATTACCTCGGATAATCCGAGGTTTGAGGAGCCGCAGGCGATTATAGACGATATTAAGACCGGAATTCATAAGACGAAGGGACGCTATGTGGAGATCATTGACCGCAAGGAGGCCATCCGCTATGTGATTGCGAACGGAAGGCCCGGGGATATTATTGTGCTGGCCGGGAAGGGGCATGAGGATTATCAGGAGATTCGGGGCGTGAAGCATCCGATGGATGAACGGAACCTGATTGCGGAGGTGCTTACAGAGCTTCGAACAAAAGGGCCGGGCCTATGACCTGCTTTGCCAATGTGATCATTGATATTTCCCATGAAAAATTAGACCATACGTTTCAGTATATCATTCCGCCGAAGCTGCTTTCCGAGATTTATCCCGGCGTTTCGGTGCAGGTGCCGTTTGGCAAAGGAAACCGTATGCTCCGGGGCTTTGTCGTGGAGGTGACAGAGAAGCCGGCATACAATCCGGAGAAGCTAAAGGAAATTGATTCGGTGACGGCGGACAGCGTGACGATTGAAGCGCAGCTCATTGCCCTTGCGGCGTGGATGCGGAAAAATTACGGCGGCACGATGAATCAGGCGTTAAAGACGGTCATTCCGATCAAGCGCAGGACGAAGGCGAAGGAAAAGCGTACGGTGTGTCTGTGCGTGGATGCGCAGGAGGCAAAGCGGCAGCTGGAGGTGTTTACGCAAAAGCACCACACGGCAAGGGCCAGGCTCTTACAGGAATTGCTTTTGCATCCGGAGCTTTCGTATGAGGTGGTGACACAGAAGCTGAATGTGGCGGCAGGCGTCATACGCGCTCTGGAGGAACGGCAGATCGTAAGGGTGGTGCATGACGTGGATTACCGCAATCCGATTGCCCATGTAAAGGGAAAGGAATATGAGATTGTATTAAATGAAGAGCAGCAGAATACAGTCGATACGGTACGTGCCGATCTGAGGAAGGGCCTGCGTCCGGTATATCTTCTGCACGGCGTGACGGGCAGCGGCAAGACGGAGGTTTATATGGAGCTGATCGCAGATGCGGTGGCGGCGGGCAGGCAGGCGATTATGCTGATACCGGAGATCGCGCTGACCTATCAGACGGTCATGCGTTTTTACGGGCGGTTTGGCAGCCGGGTGTCGATCATGAATTCCAGGCTTTCGGCCGGAGAGCGCTATGATCAGTTCCAGCGGGCTAAAAACGGCGAAATTGATATTATGATCGGGCCGCGCTCCGCGCTTTTTACACCGTTTCCCGCACTTGGGCTGATTATCATAGACGAAGAGCACGAGGGCAGCTACAAAAGCGAGCCGCTGCCCAAGTATCATGCCAGGGAGACGGCAGCCGCGCGGGCAAGGCTTTCGGGGGCCTATGTGGTGCTCGGCTCGGCTACGCCTTCGGTTGACAGCTATTACAAGGCCAAAAACGGCGTTTACCGTCTGTTGGAAATGAAGCGGCGGGTCAAAAGGCAGCCGCTGCCGGCCTGTTATGTGGTGGATTTGCGGGAGGAGTTAAAAAAGGGAAACCGCTCGGTATTAAGCCTCCGCCTGCAGAAGCTGATGGAGGAGCGTCTGGCGAAAAAGCAGCAGATCCTGCTGTTTTTGAACCGGAGGGGGCTTTCGGGCTTTGTCTCCTGCCGCGTCTGCGGGCATGTGATAAAATGTCCGCACTGTGACGTCTCTTTGAGCCTGCACCGGCAGGGGAAAGCAGAGCCGGATGCGGACGGGATCCCGGGGCAGGGGAGGTTAAAATGTCATTACTGCGGATACGAGGAGCCTGCGCCGCGGGAATGTCCCGTATGCGGCTCAGGGTATATCAGCGGGTTCAAGGCCGGAACGCAGCGGATGGAGGAAATCGTAAAAAAACGATTTCCTGCGGCGCGGGTTCTGCGCATGGATCTGGACACGACGCGCAGCAAGGACGGCTATGAAAAAATATTATCTGCTTTTGCCAACCAGGAGGCGGATATTCTGATTGGCACGCAGATGATTGTAAAAGGGCATGATTTTCCCAATGTTACCTTAGTCGGCATACTGGCGGCGGATTTGTCTATGTATGCGGCGGATTACCGTGCGGCGGAGCGGACCTTTCAGCTTTTGACGCAGGCGGCCGGGCGGGCGGGCCGTGGGGACTTGCCCGGGGAAGTGGTGATACAGACCTATAACCCCGATCATTACAGCATACAGGCGGCAAAGGAACAGGATTACGCGTCCTTTTACCGGGAGGAAATTGCGGTGCGGCAGCTGCTTTCTTATCCGCCGGTTTCCCATATGGTGCTGGTTTTGTTTACGGCCAGGCAGGAGCAGCTGGTGAAGCAGGCGGCGGCGGATTTGGCCAGATGGCTTAAGGAACGGGCTCCCGCGGGCCTTCGGATGATAGGGCCGTCAGGCGCTCTGGTTGCAAGGGTCAATGATGTTTACCGGGAGGTCATTTACCTAAAGCACAGAGATTACAGCCGGCTGGTCGGCTTAAAGGATGAGATGGAGCAGTTTGCCAGGGAGCATTTTTACTATCGTAAGATAAATATGACATTTGATTTTGATCCCATGAACGGGATGTAACAGTGTAAGGAGGATATATGGCGCTTCGGACGATTAGAATACAGGGGGACCCGGTGCTGAACAAGGCATGCAGGGAGATAAAGGAGATGACTCCCAAAATTTCAACTTTAATTTCAGATATGCTGGAAACCATGTATGATGCAAATGGAGTGGGGCTTGCGGCTCCGCAGGTGGGGATTTTAAAGCGGGTTGTGACGATTGATATCGGGGACGGGCCGCTTGTGCTGATCAATCCTGTGATTCTTTCCTCGGACGGAACGCAGACAGGCGGAGAGGGCTGTTTAAGCCTGCCGGGCAAGGCCGGACAGGTGACCAGGCCCAATCATGTCGTCATACGGGCCTTTGGGGAGGATATGGAGGAATTTGAAATGGAAGCGGATGAGCTTTTGGCCAGAGCCATCTGTCATGAGGTGGATCATCTGGAGGGACATATGTATACAGAGTTTGTAGAGGGAGATCTCTACGATGTATCCTATGACGATGAGGAGGAAGAAGCATAATGCGGGTGGTTTTTATGGGTACGCCGGATTTTGCAGTGCGTACGTTAGAGGAAATTATCGCTGCGGGACATGAAGTGGCGCTCGTGGTGACGCAGCCGGATAAGCCGAAGGGCCGGGGCAATGTCCTTACGGCGTCTCCGGTAAAGGAATGTGCGCGTGCGCACGGCATTGCGGTATACCAGCCTAAGCGGGTGCGGGAGGCGGAATGCACGGCATATATCCGGCAGTATGCGCCGGATATTATCATTGTGGCGGCCTTTGGCCAGATACTGCCGAAGGAGCTTTTGGAGCTGCCAAAGTACGGCTGTGTCAACGTACATGCTTCTCTTTTGCCGAAATACCGCGGGGCTGCGCCGATCCAGTGGGCGGTAATCAACGGAGACGCTGTTTCCGGCATTACAACCATGCGCATGGACGAGGGGCTCGATACCGGCGATATCATAGAGCAGGAGGAGGTCGTGCTGGCGGAGGATGAAACCGGCGGCAGCCTGTTTGCGCGCCTGGCCGAAACGGGAGCGAGGCTCTGCGTGCATACGATGCAGCTGCTTTTGGAGGGAAAAGCTGTCTGTACGCCGCAGGATGCATCGCAGGCGACCCATGTGGGTACGATTCAAAAGCAGATGGGCCGAATCGACTGGCAGCAGCCGGCGATTGTCTTAGAGCGTCTGATTCGCGGCTTAAATCCCTGGCCGAGCGCCTATACCTGCTGCGGCGGTAAAACTTTAAAAATATGGCGCGCCGAGACACAGCCCGGAGGCGATCCAAAGGACGCGGGCCGGGTGGTTTCGGTCGGAAAAAGAGAATGCAGGGTACAGACGGCAGAGGGGATACTTTCTCTGAAAGAGGTGCAGCTGGAGGGCAAAAAGCGAATGGATATCGAGGCTTTTCTGCGCGGATATGAAATAAAAAAGGGTATGGAATTGGGCTGAGTACAAAAAGGAGGCAGTTATGGGATTTGGATATTACGGATGGTGGGATCCGACCTATTATCTGGTAATAATCGGTGCGCTGATTTCGATGCTGGCGTCAGCCAGGGTAAAGGGAACGTTTGGGAAATATTCACGCTGCCGCAGCATGGGAGGCCTGACAGGCGCACAGGCGGCAGAGCGGATTCTGCATACGGCAGGAATCTACGATGTGACAATCCGCCATATACCCGGCAGTCTTACCGACCACTACGATCCAAGGCATAAGCTGTTAAACCTCTCGGACAGCGTGTACGGGTCGGTTTCGGTGGCGGCGGTCGGCGTGGCGGCGCACGAGTGCGGACATGCAATTCAGCATCAGAGGCATTATGCGCCGCTGTCTGTTCGCGGAGCGATTGTTCCGGTGGCCAATTTCGGTTCTACGCTGGCATGGCCGCTGATTCTGATGGGCCTGTTTTTTTCAAACGGTACGGGGCCGATGCTGATACAGGCCGGAATTCTCTGTTTTTCGTTTGCAGTCATTTTTCAGCTTGTGACGCTTCCGGTGGAGTTTAATGCTTCCAGGCGGGCGATGGCGATCCTAAGGGATACCGGAATGTTAAATTCCGATGAGCTGAGAAAAACGCGAAAGGTGCTTTCCGCAGCGGCGCTTACGTATGTAGCAGGAGCTGCGGCTGCAATTTTACAGCTTCTTCGGCTGCTGCTTTTGTTTGGAGGAAAAGATGACAGATGACGGAGTAAATGTACGGGAGCTGGCACTTGAAATTTTGCTTGCCGTAACGAAGGAGGGAGCGCACAGCCATCTTGTGCTGGCAGCGGTGCTGGACAAGCACCAGTATCTGGCCAAACGGGAAAGAGGATTTGTGACGAGGCTGTGTGAGGGTACGCTGGAACGTATGCTGGAGCTGGATTATATGATAAGTCAGTTTTCCAATGCAAAGCTCAATAAAATAAAGCCCCGGATCCGCTGTATTTTAAGGATGGGCGTGTATCAGCTCAAATATATGGATACTGTGCCGGCTTCCGCTGCCTGCAACGAGGCAGTAAAGCTGGTGGGGAAGAGGGCCCCAAAAAGCTTAAGAGGCTTTGTCAACGGCGTACTGCGCAATATCAGCCGGAATCTGGACCGGATAACCTACCCCGATGAGAAGGAGGATCCCATAGCGGCCTGGTCCGTCCGCTATTCCATTCCGGAATGGATCCTTTTGCAATGGAGCCGGGATTACGGCGCCGAAAAAACGAAAGCGATTGCGGCGTCCTTTTTACAGGAGAGCAGGACCGCGGTGCGCGTAAACAAAACGCAGGTATCGCCCGTTCGACTCAGGCAGACGCTGGCAGAAAAGGGGATTTTGGCGGAGCCGGTAAGGCTTGGGGAATTTCCGGAGTTTGATTCTGCCATGTACCTTTCCGGCTATGATTATCTGGCGGCGATACCCGAATTTGCCGCGGGGCAGTTTTCGGTGCAGGATCTAAGCTCCATGCTGGTGACGCATCTGGCGGCGCCGAAGCCCGGAGATTATGTGATAGACGTCTGCGCCGCGCCCGGAGGGAAGTGTCTGCATGCGGCGGAGCTGATGCAGGGACAGGGCCTGGTAGAGGCCAGGGATTTGACGGACTATAAGGTCGGGCTGATAGAGGAGAATATCAAACGGTGCGGCCTTCGCAATGTGCGCGCCGTGCAGTGGGATGCGCGTATTTGGGACAAGGCATCCATAGGGAAGGCGGATGTCGTTCTTGCGGATCTGCCCTGCTCGGGACTTGGCGTGCTCCGTAAAAAGCCGGAAATCCGCTACCGCATGACGAAAAAGCAGGAGAAGGAGCTTGCGCAGCTGCAGCGGGAGATTCTGGCAGCAGCCTGTCAGTATGTAAAGCCCGGCGGTACGCTGATTTATTCGACCTGCACCATCGACCGCATGGAAAATGAAGAGAATACCAGATGGCTTCTTGCGAGTAAGCCAGACCTTATCTTGGTTCTGGAGCGGCAGTTTTTCCCGGACGAAGGGGAGTTAGACGGGTTTTACATAGCAAAATTGATCCGTAAGAAAGAGAGGGAGGTGTAGCATGCAGGCAGAAAAACCAGATATCAAATCCATGAATTTGGAGGAGCTGACTGCTTTTGTGACAGAAGCGGGCTTAAAGCCGTTTCGGGCCAGGCAGCTATACCGGTGGATGCACCGGCAATTGGCCGATTCGATTGATGAGATGACGAACCTTCCGGCGGCCTTTCGGGAGCAGCTAAAGCAGAGCTGTACATACACGTCCCTGAGAATGAAGCAGATACAGGCGTCCGAACAGGACGGAACGAGGAAATACCTTTTTTTGCTGGAGGACGGAAATATGGTGGAAAGCGTATTCATGCGCTATAAGACGGGCAATACGGTCTGTATTTCCTCGCAGGCGGGCTGCCGCATGGGCTGTAAATTCTGCGCTTCCGCCATAAACGGGCTTTCCCGGAATCTGCTTCCCTCTGAAATGCTGGATCAGGTTTACCGGATCCAGGCGGATAGGAAAGAACGTATTTCACATGTCGTTGTGATGGGGACGGGGGAACCGTTAGACAATTATGACAGTTTGCTGCGCTTTCTGTCGCTTTTGTGCCAGGAGGAAGGCCTGCACATCAGCCAGAGGAATGTGACGGTGTCTACCTGCGGGATTGTGCCAAACATACGGAGGCTGGCCGATCAAAGGCTTCAAATCACGCTTGCGCTTTCCCTGCATGCGCCGTCTCAGGGAAAGCGGGAGAAGCTGATGCCAATCGCGAAGCGGTATGCATTGGAGGACGTCCTTTTGGCTTGCCGGTATTATTTTGAAAAAACGGGCCGGCGAGTTACGTTTGAATACAGTCTTTTTGCAGGGGTCAACGATACGCCGGAGGATGCGCGCCTTCTGGCAAAGCAGCTTTCAGGCATGAGCTGCCATGTGAACCTGATCCCGGTAAACCCGGTCAGAGAGCGGGATTTTATGCCGCCAAAGCGCGAGGCTTTGCTTTCTTTCAAAAAAAATCTTGAAAAATATGGGATAAATGTTACTATAAGAAGAGAGCTTGGCAGCGATATTGACGCTGCCTGCGGGCAATTAAGGAAAAGGTATATGGAGAGGCGGTGCATGACATGAAAACATTTTCAATCACAGACATTGGGATGTGCCGGAAAATGAACCAGGATTATTGTTTTACATCAGAGCTGCCGGTAGGGAATCTGCCCAATCTCTTTGTTGTGGCAGATGGTATGGGGGGCCACAACGCCGGCGATTATGCATCCAGATATACGGTAGAGACGATGGTAGAGGTGGCAGAGACGAGCATCCACACCCGGCCGGCCGCCATATTGGAGGAAGGGATCAAAAGGGCAAACGGAGATCTGATTAAAAAGGCGGCGCAGGAGGCCTCCATGCGGGGAATGGGAACTACGGTTGTTGCAGCCGTTCTTTCCGGGAACCGGCTGTATACGGCCAATATCGGAGACAGCCGCCTGTATATCGTAAATGACAGCATGTATCAGGTGACGAGGGATCACTCCTATGTGGAGGAGATGGTAAGGCGCGGGGAGATCAAAAAGGAAGCCGCAAGGCTGCATCCGGACAAAAATATTATTACACGGGCAGTCGGGGCGGTAAAGGAAATCCAGATTGATTTTTTTGAAACGGATATCGGCCCCCGGGATGAGATACTGCTGTGCTCGGACGGCCTGACGAATATGGTAGAGGACGAGGAGATACGCAGGCTGATCAAAGGGCAGTGGGATACCGCGGGGAAAGCAGAGCGGCTGGTATCAGCGGCCAATGAGAACGGCGGAAGGGACAATATCACAGTCATTGTCATCGACCCGTTTTCGGACAGAATGTAAGGAATTGCTGTAGGAATATGCAAATACAGCAGGTAATTGCCCGGAATGGAGGGAAATATGTTAACAGTAGGGATGTTTGTAGCAGATCGCTATGAAATCATGGGAAAAATCGGCGCTGGCGGAATGTCAGATGTATTTAAGGCAAGGGATCATATTTTAGGGCGATTTGTAGCCATTAAGGTACTCAAGCAGGAATTCAGCGAGGATGTGAATTTTGTTGTCAAGTTTCGAACCGAGGCACAGTCGGCCGCAGGACTTGAGCATCCGAATATCGTCAATATCTATGATGTCGGCAGCGAAGCAGGCATGCATTATATTGTCATGGAGTATGTCGAAGGCGTCACTCTAAAGACCTATATCGAGAAAAAGGGACAGCTCACCTACAAGGAGGCCGTCAGCATCGCGATTCAGGTGGGGAGGGGCATTGAGGCCGCCCATGCGAAAAACATTATCCACAGGGATATCAAACCCCAGAATATTCTGATTTCTACAGAAGGAAAAGCAAAGGTTACGGATTTCGGCATTGCCAGGGCCGTTTCCAATAATACCATCAGCGCGGATGTCATGGGCTCTGTGCACTATGCTTCCCCGGAACAGGCGCGCAACGGATTTGTGGACGGCAAAAGCGATATTTATTCCCTGGGCATTGTCATGTACGAAATGGTGACAGGGCGCGTACCGTTTGACGGCGAGACGACGGTGGCGATTGCCATACAGCACCTGCAGGAGGAGATGACAGCGCCGAGTGTATATGCGCCGGAGCTTCCGGTCAGCTTGGAGAAAATTATTTTAAAATGTACCCAGAAGAGCCCGGATCGCAGATATGCGGATATCAGCAGCCTGCTGGTGGATTTAAAGCAGGTGCTTGTCCGCCCGGACGCCGATTTTGTGAAAATCTCAGACGGCAGCCAGAATAAGACGAAGGTCATAAAGGACAGCGAGGTCAGAGAGATCAAGCATGCGAAGGCGCCGCGGCGGGAGGAGACAGAGGAAGAAGAGGAGGAAGACGAGGAAGACGAGGAAGAGGAGGAGAGCGAAGGCCTGTTAAATCCCAGATTGGAAAAGGCCGTAACGATTGGCGGTATTATCGCGGCTATTATCATCGTCGTTCTGGTTGTATATTTTGTGGGCAATATCTTCGGTATCTTTGGAGGGGCGCCGGAGCAGGAGCCCGAAACGGAGCAGACCGAGCATACGCTGATCAATACAGAAAAGGAAAAGGCCGATCAGGTAGCTATGATAAAGGTAACCGGAAAGACCCTGGCAGAAGCAAAAAGCGAGCTCCATGAGATAGGCCTTGGCATCCGGGAGGCAGGCAGCGAAGCGTCGGATGAGTATGAAAAGGGCCAGATCGTCCGTCAGGATGTAGCGGAGGGCGAAATGGTAGATGTCAATACGACCATTTATGTTTATATCAGTACAGGCGCAGGAGAAATCAGTGTTCCGAGCGTAGAGGGGTATGACAGCGACGCAGCAATGAATATGATCCGGGATGCGGGCCTGTATCCGGAGCGTCAGTACGACTACAATGATTCCGTGGCCTCCGGCAAGGTCATTTCCCAGGAGCCGAAGGCGGGTGAACCCGTGAAAAAGGGAGCTACCGTGATCCTGCATGTCAGCCAGGGCAAGGAGGCTGTCGCTGTCCCTGACGTATATAACAAGCCGCAGGAGCAAGCGACAAACGAGCTGACGCAGGCAGGCCTTGTGGTATCCAGCGTATCTACGGCCTACAGCGATACCGTGGCAGAAGGGAATGTCATAGAGCAGAGCATTGTGGCAAACAAATATGTGGACAAGGGCACGAATATTACAATCGTTGTCAGCGCGGGAAGCAACAAGGAATATTACTTCTGCAAGGCGACCATATCGCTTCCGCCGGGAAGGGAGGACGATGTGGATTCCGCGGATATTACGTTAGTGGGCTCGGACGGCAAGCAGATACAGAGCTGGCCGGATACGAAGAAATTCCCGATCACCATTACGGCATCGGATATCGAAAACTGTGACAGCGGAACCATTAAGATTACCTGGTATTTAAAGGACGGTACCTCCAGCAACCAGTCACAGGATGTCATATTCACGAAGCAGTGATCAGGAAGGGCTATGAAAGGGAAAATCATCAAAGGAATTGCCGGATTCTACTATGTGCACACAGTGGAATCCGGAGTTTATGTATGTAAGGCAAAGGGCATTTTCCGGAACCGGAGGATCAAACCGCTGGTCGGGGATACGGTAGAAATTGAGATTTTACATGAAAAGGACAGAGAAGGCAGCATTACGGAAATTTATCCCAGGCGAAACGAGCTGATCCGGCCGGCTGTTGCAAATATTGATCAGGCGCTTTTGATCTTTGCGGTGACGGAGCCGGAGCCGAATTTCAATCTGCTGGACCGGATGCTGGTTACGATGCGGTTTTTGCATATCTCGGCAGTCATCTGCTTTAACAAATCCGATTTGCTGGCACAGGAGAAATTAGACGAGATAGCAGATATTTACCGCGGCTGCGGAGCGCCCGTTTTATTTACAAGCGCAAGGCAAAAGAAAGGGACGGATGCGCTGTTAAAGCTGCTGGATGGAAGGATAAGCGCTGTGGCGGGCCCCTCCGGCGCGGGCAAATCCTCGTTAGTGAACCTTCTGCAGCAGGAGGTTTTCATGGAAACCGGCGATATCAGCAAAAAAATCGGTCGGGGAAGGCATACCACCAGATGTTCCGTGCTCCTTCCTGTTTCAGAGGATACCTATATCATGGATACGCCGGGCTTCGGCTCGTTGCATCTTACGCAGCTTACGGCAGACAGGCTCTGGCGCTGCTACGACGAGTTTTTGCCGTATGAGCCATACTGCCGCTTCAAAGGCTGCAGCCATATCAGCGAGCCGGACTGCGGCGTCAGACAGGCGGCAGAGGCCGGGAGCATTCACAGGCAGCGCTATGAAACCTACGTCAGCTTATATCAGGAATTAAAAGAAATGAAAACCTATGAGGGCAGGAAATTATGAAATGTTTATCACCATCAATTTTATCAGCCGATTTTGCAAATCTGGGGAGCCAGGTGGCGCTGATGGATGAAGCCGGTGCGCAGTATGTGCATATTGACGTCATGGACGGCGTATTTGTCCCCAGTATTTCGATTGGCCTTCCCGTGATCCGCTCGCTCCGTCCGGTCAGCGATCGGATTTTTGACGTGCATCTGATGATTACGGATCCGGACCGCTATATTGATGCGTTTGTAGAGGCCGGCGCCGATCTGCTTACGGTGCATGCGGAGGCCTGCGTCCATCTGGATCGGACCATTCAGAGGATTCGGGAGAAAGGGATTCTGGCGGGAGTGGCTATCAATCCCGCAACGCCGGTCGGGGCGCTCGAATGCATACTGGATGAGGTGGATATGGTGCTCGTCATGTCCGTAAACCCGGGCTTTGGCGGCCAAAAGCTCATTCCGTATACCATAGACAAAATCTGTACTCTGCGCGGCCTTTTGGACCGGCGCGGCCTTAAGACCGATATTGAGGTGGACGGCGGCGTTACACTGGATAACGTCGATCTGGTGATGGATGCCGGGGCAAATATTATCGTGGCCGGAAGCGCGGTATTCGGAGGCGACATCCGGTCAAATGTAGAAAGCTTTTTGCGCCGTCTGGCAGCACAGGAGGAATCATGAGGCGCGCGCTGATTGTGGCCGGGGGCAGCATGGATGCGGCATTCGGCCGGAATTATATAGAAAAAACCCGGTTCGATTTGACCATTGCGGCAGACGCCGGGATGCAGTTTTTTTATGATACGGACGGTAAGCCGGATTGGATCATCGGAGATTTCGATTCCGTAAACGGGGAGACGCTGCAGTATTATAAGGCAAAGGAGGATATCGGCCTGATACGGCTGGTTCCGGAAAAGGACGATACGGATACGGAGGCGGCTGTCCGTCTGGCAATGAAGGAGGGCTGCGGGGAAATCCATATTCTGGGCGCGACCGGCAGCAGAGTGGATCATATGCTTGGCAATATAGGGCTTTTGGGAATCGGGCTGGAGGAGGGTGTTGACATCATTTTAGCGGATCCGCAGAACCGGGTGCGCATGATCAAAGATCGCCTGACGCTTTCCCGGTGCGGGCAGTACGGAAATTACGTTTCGCTGCTTCCGGTTACGGCAGAGGTGACAGGCGTCACGCTTCTTGGCATGAAATATCCGCTCCGGGATTTTACCATGCGCCGTTACCGTTCGCTTGGAATCAGCAATGAAATTACAGAGGATACGGCGGAAATTATTTTAAAGGAAGGCGTTTTGCTGGTGATAGAGGCATTGGACTCTTTTACCGCTACAAATAAAAAGCAATGATAAGGAGATTAAAAAATGAGGAAAACCAAAATCGTTTGTACACTAGGCCCTGCAACAGATAAAGAGGATGTACTAGAGCAGCTGATTGTAACGGGAATGAACGTTGCAAGGTGTAATTTTTCACATGGCAGCTACGACGATCATCAGGCGAGGATTGATAAAGTAAAGGAGCTCAGAGAAAAGCACAATAAGGCAACGGCGGTGATGTTAGATACAAAGGGGCCCGAAATTCGTCTGGGATTATTTAAGGACGGGGAAGCATTTTTAGAGGCAGGTCAGAGATTTGTCCTTTACTGCACAGAGCATGAGGGCGACAAGGACGGCGTATCTATTACGTATCCGGAATTAACCCATGACGTCGAGGACGGGACGACGATTTTGATCGATGACGGCTTAGTAGAAATGAAGGTATTAGAGCATTCGGAGGAATGCATTGTCTGCGAGGTGAAGAACGGCGGTAAGGTTTCTGACCGTAAGGGCGTCAATGTACCGGATGTAAAATTGTCTATGCCGTTTTTAAGTGAAAAGGACAAAAATGACATTTTATTCGGCATCAAAAACGATGTGGATTTTATTGCCGCTTCCTTTGTGCGCAGGGCGGACGACATCCGCAGGATGCGTAAATTCTTAAACGACCACGGCGGCTATGACGTGCATATCATTGCCAAGATTGAGAACCGGGAAGGCGTGGAAAATATTGATGAGATTTTGGAAGCGGCAGAGGGCGTGATGGTGGCAAGAGGCGACATGGGCGTGGAAATTCCGTATGAGGAGGTTCCGGTGCTCCAGAAGCTGATTATCAAAAAATGCATTGCAGCCGGCAAGCAGGTCATCACGGCAACCCAGATGCTGGAGTCCATGATTAAAAACCCGCGGCCGACCAGGGCGGAGACAACCGACGTTGCCAATGCCATCTACGACGGGACAAGCGCCATTATGCTTTCCGGTGAGACGGCAGCCGGCCAGTTCCCGGTTGAGGCGTTGGAAACGATGGTGCGGATTGCGGAGCGCACGGAGGAGGATATCGACTACAGGAAGCGTTTCTTTGCCAGAGAACGAAAGGCAAATCCGGATATTACCGATGCGATCTGCCACGCAACCTGTACGACCGCTCTGGACTTAAATGCAAAGGCCATTGTAACCGTTACCCAGAGCGGCCATTCCGCCAGGAATATTGCCAAATACTGCCCGGCCTGCGGCGTGATCTGCGGTTCCATTGAAGAGAAGGTCGCAAGGCAGCTCAATCTCGTATGGGGCGCTACGCCGGTGATTCTAGAGAAAAAGAAGGATGTATTCGAGCTGTTTGACCATGCGCTTGAGGTAGCGGAGGAACGGGGCTATTTAAGCAGCGGAGACATTACGGTGATTACCTCCGGCGTACCGATCGGCGTATCCGGAACGACAAACATGATTAAGGTACAGACGGTATAAAAATCATATCATATTTTATAACCTCTTTCATACAATGTATAAAGTATGTTCGAACAATACATGGCAGGAAAGGGGTTATTTTTTTATGGAAGTATCCGGCAGCAAAGAGTTTAATCTTTATAAAGACATACAGCAAAGAACCGGCGGTGAAATTTACATTGGAATAGTAGGTCCGGTTCGTACAGGGAAATCGACGTTTATTAAGCGCTTTATGGATTTGATGGTGATCCCGAATATGGAGGACGAAAACAGCAGGGCGAGGACAGTCGACGAGCTGCCGCAGTCTGCGCAGGGCAAAACGATTATGACGACCGAGCCGAAATTTATCCCGAAGGACGCCGCGGCCATTCATCTGGACGGCGACACGCAGGTAAAGGTGCGGCTGATTGACTGCGTGGGCTATATGGTAGACGGCGCCGCGGGGCATATGGAGGGCAATAACAAGCGCATGGTGAAAACGCCGTGGTTTGACTACGAAATCCCGTTTGTGGACGCGGCCTCCATCGGTACGCAAAAGGTCATTCAGGACCATTCCACCATTGGAATCGTTGTAACGACAGACGGCTCCTTCGGCGAGCTGAAGCGGGAAAATTATATCGCGGGAGAGGAAAAGACCATCAGCGAGCTAAAGACACTGGGGAAGCCCTTTGTCATCGTGCTGAACTCCGAACGGCCCTACAGTGACGAGACGGTAAAGCTGGCAGAGCAGATGGCCGAAAAATACCAGATGCCGGTCATTCCGGTGAGCTGCGAGCAGCTCCGTAAGGACGATATCAATAAAATTCTGGAAAGCATCCTGTATGAATTTCCGATTGTGCGGATGGAATTTTACATTCCCAAATGGGCGGAAATGCTGCCGTGCACCAACCGCATGAAGGAAAATATCATTGAAAATGCGCGGTCGATTCTAAACGCTGTGACAAAAGCGAAGGATATAAAGGCGATCAAAAAGCAGGAGGATTCCGAATACATCGCAGATATCCACCTGGACAAAATCGATCTGGCGCAGGGCCTTTTGAAGATAAAAATCGAAATGGAGGACAAATATTATTATGAGAATATCAGCGAGCTGACCGGCGTGCCAATCCAGGGCGAGTACCAGCTAATTTCGCTGATTAAGGAGCTTTCGGCGCAGAAAAACTCCTTTGAAAAGGTGGCGGATGCGGTAAATGCGGTACAGATGAAGGGATATGGCGTGATCCATCCTCAGCTTAGCGACATTTCGTTGGAGGAGCCGGAGCTGATCCGGCACGGCAATAAGTATGGGGTGAAGCTGCGCGCAACTTCCCCGTCCGTGCACCTCATTCGGGCGAATATTGAGACGGAGATTGCGCCGATTGTGGGAAGCGAGGAACAGGCGAAGGATTTGATTGCCTATATTAAGGAAGGGCAGAATACGGAAAGCGGCGTGTGGGATACCAATATTTTTGGGAAATCGGTGGGCGAGCTGATGGAGGACGGAATCCGCAGCAAGATTTCCATGATGGACGATGAATGCCAGATGAAGCTGCAGGATACGATGCAGAAGATTGTGAACGACAGCAATGGGGGATTGGTTTGTATTATTATTTAGCGTGAGGGAAGATTCTTTTTCCGTTTGATTGCAGCCAGTGGCTGCTGTATGGTATACTAACCCTATCTTCATAGTTTTAAAAGACAACAAATTAATCGAAAGCTTTATCAAAAACCGCCGTTAACTGAACCGTAACCAGGAAGAGGATGTCAAGCGGCATCCTCTTTTCAAGCAGATATCTTTATTCTTTCCCATAAAAGGCTTCAATCGCCTGTGCGAAAAAATCCGAAGCTCCTTCTCCGTACTTCTCATTCAGTTTCGGCTTGATTTTTTCGTTGCGGTAGAATTGCGCATTCGCCAGCATATATCCTTTTTCCTCTTTTATCTGTAAGAACTGCTTCATAACAAAACCATATTCTCCGACAATCTCTTTTACTTCAAAAGAATCTACGGCACAATCCCGTTTCGCAATTAGTTTTTGCAGAATTGCTTCAAATCGTTTGTTGTAGCTTTCTGCAACTTCTTTGCTGATGGGGTTCTGGACGGCAGATAAATATTTATCTTTTCCGCCATACCATTCAACTACCTTTGCATAGCCTTTCTGCATTTTTTCAGAAGATACAACTTCCATGTAATGCTCTTTCCATTGTTCAATGCTCCCAAATTCATTTATTGCAATGTTTCTCATGTTCTCCGGCATATGCTCCATCATGGTCTGGAACATTTCCTCAATCTCTGTTTTACTGAAAACTGCAAAATCCATTTTGTTTTCTCCTTTCA
>CANDKL010000028.1 GCA_947385255.1 uncultured Roseburia sp.
GATATGAGGCTGTGACTGGAGTTCAGACGTGTGCTCTTCCGATCTGCTCTCTGCGCATAATTTCTCCCAATATTGGAGATTCTGAACTCTATAGAGAAAAAATAGAGAAAAGGAGCATACAATGAATCCTGTAATTGAAGAGTTTTCCAAAATTGGCATCATCCCCGTAGTGGCTCTGGATGATGCAAAGGATGCAGAGCCTTTAGCGGAGGCGCTGACAAACGGCGGTCTGCCCTGTGCGGAGGTCACCTTCCGTACGGACGCCGCAGAGGAGGCCATCCGCAGGATGACCGGCAGATTTCCTGATATGCTGGTGGGGGCGGGGACGGTTCTGACGGAGAAGCAGGCAGAAAGGGCCGTTTCGGCGGGGGCAAAATTTATCGTAAGCCCCGGATTGAATCCCCAGACGGTAACCTACTGCATTCATCAGAATATACCTGTGCTGCCGGGCTGTGCCAATCCCAGCGATATGGAACAGGCAATCCGGCTGGGCTTAGATACGGTTAAATTTTTTCCGGCGGAGGTAAACGGTGGGCTGGCTGCGATCCGGGCAATGTCAGCACCGTACGGGAGTCTTAAGTTTATGCCGACCGGAGGGATTTCCATCCAAAATCTTGTCAGCTATCTTTCCTTTGAAAAGGTAATTGCCTGCGGCGGGAGCTGGATGGCGGGCAGTGCTCTCATCCGGGCGAAGGACTGGGAGGGTATTACGGTGAAGACGCGGGAGGCGATATCCGTTATGCTGGGGCTTAAGCTGAAACGGTTCGGCATGCAGGCACAGAATGAAACGGAGGCAAGGACGGCGGCGGCCAGGTTCGCGTCTTTGTTTGGGACAGATATCATAGAGCATGCAGATTCTGTATTTGCGGGAAATATCGCGGAGGTAACAAAAAAGCCGGGACGGGGAGAAAAAGGGTGTCTTGTAGTTGGAACGAACGACGTCGGACGGGCGGTGTATCATTTGCAGAAAAGAGGCTTTCGGTTTGACGAAAAAAGCAGGCGGTACTGCGCGTCCGGAAAGCTGTCCTTCGCTGCGGCAGCGGATGAAATTGCGGGATATGCGGTGTGCCTGGAGCAGAACTGAGGGCATATCCGGTAAGTCCCTGGAGGATAAGAAAGGGAAGTGGAGCGTATGAAGGAAGAGGATCTGTGGGAGCAGGAGGAGTACGAAAGAAGACGCGCACTGCTTCGTGCCAGAAGGAAAAGGGAAAGCGAGCGCGCTCTGTACCTTGGAATTGTGCTGTCCCTGTGCTGCATGACCGTGCTGGCAATTGCAGGCGGGGCGCTGTTTCGCTTTCTGAAAGGAAGGCGTGCAGAGGCGGCGGTAAAGGAGGTTCCCGTGCCGCCTAAAACGGTACAAACGCCGCCGGAATATGAGACGGCGCTGCTGAGTGTCAATGAATATTCCAGGCCGGGGGATCCCTTGGAGGAGGTAAAGGGGATTGTGGTGCATTATACGGCAAATCCGGGTACGACGGCCAGGCAGAACCGGGATTATTTTGAGGGGCTTGGCCTTTCCGGAGAAACCTATGCCAGCAGCCATTTTATCATCGGGATAGAGGGCGAGGCTGTGCAGTGCATTCCCTGTGACGAGATCGCCTATGCGTCCAATGAGAGGAATGCGGATACGATTTCGATCGAATGCTGCATACCGGATGAAACAGGGAAGTTTACGGATGAGACGTACCGGACGCTGATCCATCTGACGGCATGGCTGATGGGCAGCTACGATCTCTCGGTGGATGATGTGATACGGCATTACGACGTGACGGGGAAGGCATGTCCGAAATATTACGTAGAGTATCCCAAGGAGTGGGAAAGGCTAAAACAGGATATTCTGGAATACATTGGTACATATGGAGAAAACGCGATTATGAATTGACAAGAAATATCCCGACAAGTATAATAGGAGTATTGAGAACAGCAGGACAGATCAGACGGAGGTGATCGGATGAACGGGATATCATGGAAGCAGCGGCTGACAGCTTTTCTGGTAAGCCTTTTTGTATTGTCCGGGATAGTATTTGCGGGGGATGCAGAAGAGGTGAAGGCAGCCGGTCCGGCTTTAAGCGAGACGGCAGTTACGATGGCGCCGGCGACGACGAAGACGCTGAAGCTGAACGGAGCGGTTGCAAAAAAGGTGAAGTGGACCAGCAATAATAAAAGGGTCGCTACGGTAAACGGCAGCGGAAAGGTTACAGCCCGCGCAAAGGGTACGGCTAAGATTAAAGCGGCTTACAAAAAGAAGAAATACTCCTGCACGGTAACGGTCGTATACAGCAATTATACGACGTCAGACGGAATGCGCTACAAGGATGCCAAGGGCAGCTTCGGGAAAAGCGGTCGCTGGTATAAGAAGAATGTGAATGGAAAGGAATATTACTATACTAGTACGGACGGCAGCGCAATTTATTTTAAGGCAGCAGGGAGCAAGTATATTGACGTTACCTTTATGGCGCAGGTGGCAGCGGCGATTCCTTATTATGCGTATTCGGTAGACGGCGGTGAGATGAAGCGGCAGCTGCTCAGTAAGAACCGGATCAATCTTGGGAATGCAGGGACGCACTACGTTCGTCTGGTCATCGACGCGATATCAGAGGGAGAAGACCGCTGGGCAGGAGAAGCCGGGGTCGGAATCGGCGCAATCACGCCCGTATCGGAGGATGGGGCTGTAGCGGCGATTAAGCCGGAAAATGCAACCATTGCCTTTTACGGAGACAGTATTACGCAGGGCATCCGGGCGCTGAATAAGAAGCTGACGCCGGCGGGCGCAAGCTCTACGCACAGCTATGCGTGGTACTGCGCGAAGCAGCTGGATCTGGTGCCGTATTTTGTCGGCTTCGGCGGATCGGGGATTATTCAGACGGGCTGCTTTAATAACTGCATCAATGCCATTATGAGTAATTCCGCGTACCATAAGGCGGAGAACTACGATGCAGACGTGATTGTGATTGAGCATGGAACAAATGATGTATATACATATGGTGAAATTTTTGTCAATGAGTATAAAAGAGTTGTAAACCTGCTTCATCAGAAGCATCCGAATGCAAAGCTGGTACTGATGATCCCGTTTACCCAGATTCATGCGGACGAAATCCGCAGCGTGGCGGCGGCTTATCCGAAAATCTGCACAGTAATTGAAACCTCCTCCTGGCGTATTTCCTATACGGACGGTCTGCATCCGAATAAGGCAGGGGCTAAGACAGCCGGAAAGAACCTCGCGAAGAAGGTGGCTTCGATCCGGAAGGTTACGCTGTATTAGAGATGTTAGAGGATTATATTGCCGTCGATTTGGAACTGACGGGGCTGAATCCCAAAACGGACCGCATTTTGGAAATCGGCGCGGTTCAGGTAATCGGAAAGCAGGTATGCGGTACGTTTTCCAAGCTGGTTTGCCCCGGGAGGAGACTGGATAAGAGGATTACGGCACTTACCGGAATTACCGATGAGATGGCGGAACAAGGGGAAGCGCAGGACGACGCGGTAAACGCTTTTCTGGAGTTTGCCGGAGATTTGGTCTGGGTCGGGCATCATATCGGCTTTGACTATAAGTTTATCCGGCAATGGGAGGTAAACCACCGCATACAAAGAACATGCTATGCGGCGGATACCCTTAAGATTGCCAGGAAGTGCTTAAGCAGCCTGGAGCATAAGACGCTGGACTGTCTTTGTCGGTATTACGGCATTGCACGGGAGAAAAGCCACCGGGCACTGGCGGATGCAGAGGCGGCGCAGTCCCTGTATGAAATGCTGGAACAGGATTTTTGTGAAAAGGAGCCCGGGCTGTTTACGGGGACAAAGCTGCAGTACAAGGTCCGGCGGCAGACGCCCGCGACGCCCAGGCAAAAGGAATATTTGAAACGCTTCTTGGAATATCATGGACTTTCTGCCGATATCCTGGATGTCCCGCTTGCGCAGATGAGCCGCAGCGACGCATCCAGAATCACCGATCGGCTGATTGGCCGTTATGGAAAGCTTTAGACTACGGCTTAGTAATGTCTTCTAGCCTGGCAAGGACATGAGAGGAAAAGGATTCTTCCATGGTGGACAGGACATTGCGTATGTCCTGTATTTTCTCCGGCCGGTTCTGCTGCATGTAAAGCTCGGCAAGCATCAGATAAACCGAACGGATACTGATACGCAGCTGCATGGCGTATTCCAAAACAGCAGTTGCGTCTTTTGTATCGCCAAGCTCCCTTAATCGGGCCGCATATGCGGTCAGGGATGTGGAGAGCAGGTGGTAATTGTCGTCGTATTCCGTTAAGGCGGTCAGGTTTGCCGGGCCATACATCAGCTTGAGATCCGTATTGGAGTAGGCCGATAGATCGATGATTTTTTGGTCAGACAGATCTTTAAAAACCAGTTCCAGGGAGGCAAGCTCTTCGTCCTCTAAGAGGCAGTCCGGCAGCCCGGCTGCCGAAAACGGCAGATAATCCAAGCCGGAGATGTCCTTTTTGCGGGTGGCATTTGCCAGACGCTCGCGCTCTAAAAAGGACGTGTTGGCATGATCCTGGTTCTGGGTCTGCCGGCTGCGCTTATAGGCAAGGAAAACAGTAAAAAGTACAAAGCAAACGAAAAAGAACGGTATCGGAAATCTCATAGCTGGTATCCTTTCTATTCAATCATTATGAAACGGGGTGGTATCATGTACAAATTTTTCAATCAGAGAAACAAACGTATCATAGCTGCTGTCATTGCGGCTATACTGGTGGTATCCATGATGGTGTCGGCGATTGTTTCTATCCTGATATAACCAGGGCTTTCTGTAACAAATATACAGAAATAAACGGGATATGTCAAACATATTCGTGGATATGCATCTTGAAAAGGAAGTGCCGGATGATTTAAAATGAAAGCTGTACCTTTAGAATAAATGACAGAAAGGAGATCCTATGAAAAAATATATCAAATTGCTGCCATTCCTTGCGGCTGCTTTTACAGCAGGAGCCGTAGGGCATTCCATGATATCCGTGGATGCTGTGGAGGAGTCTGTGATTCCGGATACGGTGTATATCGGAGATGTTGATGTCAGCGGCATGACACAGGAGGAGGCGGCGCGTGCGCTGGATTCCTATCTGAGGGAAGTGCAGAATAAGATGTTTACGCTGACGACCGGAGATAAGCAGATACAGGTATCGGCAGAGGATTTGGGCATTGCGATTTCGGATACGGAGCTTTTGATTGACGAGGCGCTCAACATCGGCAGGACCGGTAATCTGATTGCGCGGTATAAAGATAAGAAGGATTTGGAAAAGGAACCGAAGCGGTTTGCGATCACCTTTGATGCCAATGAGAATAAAATCGAAACACTGCTTGGCGTAAATGAAGACAATTTAAACCAGGAGGCCGTCAACTGCGGGTTAAAGCGCGAGAACGGCGCTTTTTCCATTATAGACGGTGCAGACGGAATCGAGGTGGACGCGGCAGAATCCGTAAAGGTGATTCAGGATTACCTGCAGGAGGAATGGGACGGAGAGAATGCCACCATTACGCTTGCGACAGAGGTCACGAAACCGCAGGGCACAAAGGAAGAGCTATCGAAGGTAAAGGACGTTTTAGGGTCGTTCCATACCGATTACAGCTCCTCTGCCGCGGGGCGGGCGAAGAATGTAAAGAACGGTGCGGAATTGATCAACGGATCGGTGATTTATCCGGGTGAACAGTTTTCCGTATACGAAGCTGTCAGCCCGTTTGATGCGGAGCACGGATACGAGCTGGCAGGCTCCTATGAGAACGGGACCACCGTACAGACCTATGGCGGCGGTATCTGTCAGGTTTCGACGACGCTTTATAATGCGGTAATTCTTTCAGAGCTGCAGGTAGACGAGCGTTACAACCATTCCATGATTGTAAATTATGTGAAGCCGTCCATGGATGCGGCGATTGCCGGGACATCCAAGGATTTGAAGTTTACGAACGATACGGACGCGCCGATCTATATTGAGGGATACACAAGCGGCGGCCAGATTTATTTTACTATTTATGGACAGGAGACACGGCCGGCAAACCGCGAGGTCATCTATGAAAGCGAGACGCTCAGCAAGACAGAGCCGGGTACGACGCTGCGGGCCGACGGCTCACACGGCATTGGCTATTTTGCGACGGTGACGAGTCCGCATACCGGATATACGGCGAAGCTCTGGAAGGTGGTTAAGGTAAACGGCGTAGAGGAAAGCCGGACCGAGTTTAACAGCAGCCGTTACAACCCGTCTAACCGGGTCGTTGCCGTAGGAACGGGGACGGACAACCCGGAGGCTGCGCAGCAGATCGCAGCAGCCATTGCAACCGGGGATGAAGGAACCGTACGCAGTACGGTAGCAGCGCTCCAAAGCGGCGCGGCAGAGCAGGCAGCGGCCGAAGCCGCAGCGGCGCAGGCAGCAGCAGAGCAGCAGGCGGCAGAGCAGGCAGCAGCCGAAGAGGCGGCCAAGAAGGAAAAAGAATCCAAGAAGGAATTCAGTCAAGAATCGTCCGATGAGGATGACGATGAATAAATCACATACAAAAACCGATAAGGCTGTCTTTTGGCTACCGTACAGAAGACAGCCTTGTTGCAGATCAGATGTAGAAGAGGTATGGCATGGAGATAGGAAAAGTACCGGAGAGTGTATTGAAGCGTTCCGTCTTAAAACAAATTCGTACCAGACGTAAGGAAGTGATTCTGGGGGCGGCCATCGGAGAGGACTGTGCCGCGGTTGCCCTGGAGGAGGATGAAATATTCGTGCTGTCTACCGATCCGATTACCGGGACGTCGGTAGATATCGGGAGGCTGGCCATTCAGGTTACGTTAAACGATCTCGCCAGCGCCGGGGCGGAGCCGGTAGGCGTACTGCTTTCGGTCTTGCTGCCGGAGCATATCACAGAGCCTAAAATCCGGCAGCTGGTCGCTCAGGCCGAGGAGGCCTGCAGCCAGGCGAATGTACAGATGATGGGCGGGCATACGGAGGTTACAGCCGTTGTGAACCAGCCGGTGATTACCGTAACCGGAGTTGGCAAGGCCAAAAGAGGAGCGCTTGTTACGACTGCGGGAGCGGCTCCCGGAATGGATATTGTTCTGACCAAATGGGCCGGTCTGGAGGGAACCTCTATTCTTGCAAAGGAAAAGGAGAAGGAGTTGTCCGCACGGTTCTCCGGGGCCTTTATCCGGCAGGCAAAGGAGCTTGACGCAATGCTTTCGGTTCTGCCGGAGGCCAAGATCGCCGTGGAATCCGGCGTCAGTGCAATGCATGACGTAACGGAGGGCGGCATCTTCGGTGCGCTTTGGGAAATGGCGGAGAGCTCCGGCGTCGGTCTGGAAATTGATCTGAAAAAAATACCGTTAAAGCAGGAAACGGTTGAAATCTGCGAATTTTTCGGAATCAATCCCTATCAGCTGATTTCAAGCGGCGCTATGCTGATGGCGGCTAAGGACGGCAACCGGCTGGTAATGGATCTGAAAAAGGCCGGGATTTTTGCGGCGGTCATCGGAAAGGCGACAGCCGGGAACGACAGGGTTCTGCTCAACGGGGAGGAACGCCGGTTTTTAGAGCCGCCGAAGACGGATGAGCTGTATAAGGTGGTATAACCGAATCATTTTTTAGAAAAAGGGGACATTAGAATGCGTGAAAAAATATTGGCGTTTATAGAGAAAAACAGTCGGATCGAGGTAAAGGAGCTGGCGATTATGCTGGGTGTAACGGAGGAGGCTGTGTTGAACGAGCTGGAGGCGATGGAGCAGGAGCATGTTATCTGCGGTTATCACACCTTAATTAACTGGGACAAAACCGGAATCGAGAAGGTGACGGCGATGATCGAGGTGCGCGTGACGCCGCAGCGGGGCATGGGCTTTGATAAGGTGGCGGAGCGGATTTATAATTATCCGGAGGTGGAATCGGTTTATCTGATATCCGGTGGGTTTGATTTTATGGTGACGCTGGAGGGGAAAACGCTGCGTGAGGTTTCCCAGTTTGTATCAGAGAAGCTTTCGCCGCTGGATTCCGTACTTTCTACTAAGACGAATTTTATTCTCAAAAAATACAAGGATCACGGCACGATTATGGCAGAGCCGGCAAAGGATGAAAGGATGAAAATTGCACCATGAGAAACCCATTGTCAAAAACAATTGTAGAGATAGAGCCCTCCGGTATCCGGAAATTTTTTGACATTGTCAACGAGATGGACGATGCGATTTCGCTTGGGGTCGGCGAGCCGGATTTCGATACGCCGTGGCATATCCGGGACGAGGGGATTTATTCCCTGGAAAAGGGCCGGACATTTTATACCTCAAATGCGGGATTGAAGGAACTGAAAATCGAGATTGCAAAATATTTGGAGAGGAAATACAAGCTTACATACGATTACAGCCAGGAGGTTTTGGTGACGGTAGGTGGCAGCGAAGCGATTGATATCGCCATGCGCGCTATGCTTGACCCGGGGGACGAGGTTTTGATTCCGCAGCCAAGCTTCGTATCGTACCTGCCGTGCGCCGTGCTGGCAAACGGCTCTCCGGTTGTGATTGAGCTAAAGGCGGAACATGAATTCCGGCTGACCGCAGAGGAATTGGAGGCGGCCATTACGCCAAGGAGCAAGCTTTTGGTGATGCCGTTTCCGAACAATCCTACCGGGGCGATTATGCGGCGGCAGGATCTGGAGGAAATCGCGCGGGTTGTCCGCGCGCACGATCTGTTTGTCATCAGCGATGAAATTTACGCGGAGCTGACGTACGGTGACGAGGCGCACGTATCCATTGCCTCGCTGCCCGGAATGCGCGAGCGGACGGTTTTGATCAACGGCTTTTCCAAGACCTATGCCATGACCGGATGGCGTCTTGGCTATGCCTGCGGCCCGCGGGTGATTTTAGAGCAGATGTTAAAAATTCATCAGTTTGCGATTATGTGTGCGCCGACGACGAGTCAATATGCGGCGGTAGAGGCCTTAAAAAACGGAGATCCGGATGTGGAAAGGATGCGGGAAGAGTACGACGGCAGAAGGCGCTATCTGCTGCACCGCTTCCGTGAGATGGGAATGGAGTGCTTTGAGCCGTACGGCGCGTTTTATATGTTCCCCTGTATCAGGAAATTTGGCATGACCTCCGAGGAATTTGCCGAGAAGCTTTTGAACAGCGAGAAGGTAGCGGTAGTGCCGGGAACGGCATTCGGCGCAGGCGGAGAAGGCTTTATCCGCGTATCCTACGCGTCGTCGCTGTCGGATTTGAAAAAAGCAGCAGAGCATATCGAACGTTTTATCGGCCGGCTGGGCCTGGAAAAAGAGTAGAGCTATGATATTTAATATTGTATTATACGAGCCGGAGATTCCGGCGAACACCGGAAACATCGGCAGGACCTGCGTTGCGGCGGGCGCCAGGCTGCATTTGATCGAGCCGCTCGGCTTCCGGTTAAATGAAAAGGAAATCCGCCGCTCCGGAATGGATTACTGGCATGAGCTGGATGTGACGCGCTACATAGACTGGGCAGATTTTCTGGAAAAAAATCCCGGCGCAAGGCTTTACTTTGCCACGACGAAGGGCAGGCATATTTATACGGAGGTATCGTATGAGCCGGACTGCTATATCGTATTCGGAAAGGAGAGCGCCGGTATTCCGGAGGAGATTTTAGCGGGGCATCCAAAGGACTGTATCCGAATTCCGATGATGGGAGAGACGCGTTCTCTGAATCTGTCCAATTCGGCGGCAATTGTACTGTACGAGGCGCTGCGCCAGAACGGATTTGCCCATATGAAGACGGAGGGCGCACTGCACCGTCTGCACTGGAAGGAACAGGAGACATAGAAGAACATGGGAATTATCAAAGCCAGCAAGTTAGTACATGAATACATCAGGCGGGATGAGGAGGGCAACGTAGAGTCTATTCAGACTGCCTTAAACAAGATCGATCTGGAGGTGCAGGCGGGGGCGTTTATTGCTATTTTGGGCCATAACGGCTCCGGTAAATCCACGCTTGCCAAGCATATTAACGCTCTGCTTCTGCCGGGAGAGGGGACGCTCTGGGTAGACGGAATGGATACGGCCAGAGAGGAGAACGTCTATGAGATCCGGCGCGCGGCCGGCATGGTGTTCCAGAATCCGGACAACCAGATTATTGCAAGCGTGGTTGAGGAGGACGTGGGCTTCGGCCCGGAAAATATCGGTATTCCAACCGATGAAATCTGGACGCGCGTGGAGGCAAGCTTAATATCCACCGGGATGCTAAAATACCGTAGCCATTCACCGAACAAGCTTTCCGGCGGGCAGAAGCAGCGCGTGGCGATTGCGGGCGTTATGGCAATGGAGCCGAAATGCATTGTGCTCGATGAGCCGACTGCCATGCTGGATCCAAACGGCCGTCAGGAGGTCCTTAAGGCGGTCCATGAGCTGAACCGGAAAAAGGGCGTGACCATTATCCTGATTACGCACTACATGGAAGAGGTGACAGACGCCGATTATGTGTATGTCATGGATCAGGGCGAAATCGTCATGCAGGGGAAGCCAAGGGAGATTTTTTCTAAGGTGGACAGGCTCAAAAAGCACCGCCTGGACGTGCCGCAGATTACCTTGCTGGCACATGAACTAAGAGAAGCAGGGCTTTCCATATCCAGAGGGATTTTGACCAGAGAGGAGCTGGAGGCCGAATTAGTACAGCTATATGGGAGCAAAAAAGGCAATGTCAATTATACTGGATAAAGTAAGCTATGTGTACAGTGAGGGAACCGCATATGAGAGCTGGGCGTTAAAAAATGTCAGCCTGAAAATCGAGGACGGTCAGTTTATCGGCATCATCGGACATACCGGCTCCGGGAAGTCTACCCTGATACAGCATCTCAACGGCCTGTTAAAGGCCTCCTCCGGCGGTATTTATTTTAACGGAAGAGATATATACGAGGAGGATTATGATCTGAGGGAGCTTCGGACCAAAGTCGGGCTGGTATTTCAGTATCCGGAGCACCAGCTCTTTGAGACGACGATTTTCGATGACGTCTGCTTTGGCCCAATGAACCAGGGGCTCAGTAAAAACGAAGCGGGCCTCCGTGCCTTTGAGGCCCTGCGGAGCGTCGGACTGCCGGAATCACTGTATTATCAGTCTCCGTTTGACCTTTCCGGCGGACAGAAGCGCAGAGTTGCGATTGCAGGCGTGCTGGCCATGAAGCCGGAGGTGCTGATACTGGACGAGCCTACGGCAGGGCTGGATCCGAAGGGCCGGGACGAGATTTTGGATCTGGTGTCAAACATGCATCGGGAACGGGAGATGGCAGTTCTCCTGGTTTCCCACAGCATGGAGGACGTGGCGAACTATGTACAGAGGATTATCGTCATGAATGACGGGTCCGTCATGTACGATGGGACGCCGGGAGAGGTGTTTTTGCATTATAAGGAATTAGAGGCCGTCGGCCTTGCCGCTCCGCAGGTGACGTACCTGATGCATGAGTTAAAAGAGCAGGGACTTCCCGTAGACTGCGGCGTGACAACGGTAGAGGAAGCAAGGAATAGTATCCTTAAGATATTCAGATAGAAGGAAGGGCTTATGTTAAGAGATATTACATTGGGTCAGTATTATCCGGCGGACTCCGTCCTGCACAAGCTGGATCCGCGGGTAAAGCTGATGGGGGCGCTGGTTTATATCGTGTCGCTGTTTACCTTCCGGGATGCGGTGGGATTTGCGGCAGCAACTGTATTTCTGATTTGCATCATACGTATTTCCAAAGTGCCGTTTTCTTATATGGTCAAGGGCTTAAAAGCGATTGTGGTACTGATGATCATTACGGCACTGTTTAATCTGTTTCTGACGCCGGGGAAGCAGGTGCTCGTTACGTACGGGATCCTTACCATTACAATGGAGGGCGTCAAAAATGCGGTATTTATGCTGGTGCGCCTGATTTATCTGATTGTAGGGACTTCCATTATGACGCTGACGACTACGCCGAATCAGCTGACGGACGGATTGGAAAAGGCGCTGATGCCGCTTTCTAAAATCCGGGTGCCGGTGCATTCCATTGCAATGATTATGTCGATTGCGCTGCGCTTCATTCCGATTTTAATCGAAGAGACGGATATCATTATGAAGGCGCAGATGGCAAGAGGGGCCGATTTTGAAAGCGGAAATCTGATCCGCCGCGTAAAAGCGATGGTGCCGCTTTTAGTGCCTTTATTTGTCAGCGCGTTCCGCAGGGCAGATGATCTGGCCATGGCGATGGAGGCGCGCTGCTATGTCGGCGGCAGGGGAAGGACGAAGATGAAGCCGCTCCGCTATCAGAAAGAGGATTATCAGGCTTATCTGATTTTGGCTGGGTATTTGGGCGTTATGATTGCCTGGAGGGTTTTTGGTGCCAGGATTTGGGGATTAAAATTGGGTGCTTGAGAGTTTGGGGAATGCGCCGTCGGGGAGAGGAGCGTATTGGCCCGGGAAAACGTAGTCAGACAGAGGGCAGGGGATGCGGACGGGGCATTTGTGACGGAGTTTAGGGGTTCTTAGGTATCCATATCAACCCCCAGCAATGCCCTGCCCTCTGTCTGACGGACATTTCACCAACACATCCCCCCCCCCAAAAAAACCAAAGGAGGCATCACATGCGCATATCTCTTTCTGTTGCTTACGAGGGAACGAATTATCACGGCTGGCAGATACAGCCCAACGGCATCACCATTGAGTCTGTACTAAACCAGGCTCTTTCTGATTTGCTGGGAGAAAAAATTGAAGTGATCGGAGCCAGCCGGACCGACGCCGGCGTGCATTCGATGGGAAATATAGCGGTGTTTGATACCGATACCCGGATTCCGGCGGAGAAGATTTCATATGCATTAAACCAGCGTCTGCCGCAGGATATTGTGGTGCAGGAATCAAAAGAGGTGCCGGCGGATTTTCATCCGAGGCATTGTAACAGCAGGAAAACCTATGAATACCGGATTTTAAACCGCAGGTTTCAGAACCCGCTCAGACGGCGGGATACGTATTTTTATTATTACGCTCTGGATGTGGAGCAAATGCGTAAGGCGGCGCAGGTTCTGGTCGGAGAGCATGATTTTAAGAGCTTTTGTTCGATTCATACCTGTGTGGAGACGACGGTGCGGACAATATACTCGCTGGATGTGGAGAAGGAAGGGGATGTGATTTGTATTCGGATTTGCGGGAGCGGTTTTTTGTATCATATGGTACGGATTATTGCGGGTACGCTTGTGCAGGCGGGAAGCGGCATGATTGCGCCCGGGCAGATGAAGGAGATTCTTGAGAAAAAGGACAGGAGCGCGGCGGGACCGACAGCGCCGGCATGCGGGCTTACGATGATGGGGATTGAGTTTGGAGGGCGGTAATTTTGAAAATGATAGAAGTAAAGGACAGAACTACACCATTGGTAGAACAATTTCCGCTTTTATATATGAAATTAAAACAGCTCCAATGAAAAAAATATCCGGTGCAGCAAAAGCTGTACCGGATATTTGATGTAGAAGGGTATTAAAAAATTAAAAAGTGAAATTTGCTTAGATATGCCGGACCTGTTCTTTTAAGGATGCTTCGGATTCGCCTGTACGTAAATCCCTGGTATACACAACCGTATACATAAAAACAGAAAATACAATTCCGGTAATCACATCAAATACGGAATGCTGCTTTAAAAACATGGTAGACAGCACGATACTGATCATCAAAGCGGCGGATCCGCAGCGGAGCCCCTTCTTTTCCTTAAAACCTGCGTAGTGCCAGACTGCAATGTTGACACCGATGGAGTTATAGACATGAATGCTGGGAAACAGGTTCGTCGGTGTGTCGGTCAGGTAAAGCCCCTTCACCATATCTACAAATATATTGTCTCGTTCAAATACAACAGGCCTTAAATGATGCCCGTTCGGGTATACCGTGGAGATCACCAGAAAAACAGTCATCCCGACGAATAAAAAGGCGCAAAGCCTGCAAAATTCATTTTTGTCTTTTAATAAAAAGTAGAGAAGAGCAACGGCTACATATGCAAACCACAAAAAATACGGAATGATAAAATATTCAATAAATGGAATCTGATCATCAATCGGCATGTGTATCACATGGAAATGGCTGGTTACAGTTTTTTCAAGATAGGAAAACCATGGAAGATAAATTAAAAAATACAGCAGCAAAAGACTGTGCCTGTATTTCAGGAAAAGGCCGTATGCCCTCTCTTTCCATGTCATCCATTTCTGTGCTGGAATGTTCACGATATCACCCTTTATGATTGTTTGTTTTTTTATTAGTATGCTCATTGACTTGCATTATAGCACAGGAGTTTTTTGCCTACAATCCTCTTTTTCCTAAATTAATAAAATTTAGTAATTTCTTAAGATTTGATGGTTTTGCTTTCGGATTTATTGTGCAATTATTAGTGACAAAGTTACGTTTCATGGGGGGGAGGGTTTTTCCAAAAGCGACGTCCGGAGCAATTTTCAAACACGCTCTAAAGCACTGTCTGATCATTACCGAAAATAAAAAAGAACGGTTTGACAAAAAAGACAGGAACAGTATAATAAAGGGAACCGTGAACTGTTACAAGATAAAGCTGTGTAATCAGGAAAGAGGGGGAAAACCTATGGAACAGGCAGAAAAAAAGAAAAAGCGGCGGATACAGCCGATCTATGTGGTATTGACAGCCGCATTTGCCATATTGGCAGCTACCTACATTGGAACAGCCGTTTATTTTAGCAGCCGTTTCCTGCCGTCTACCACGCTGAACGGGATGGATGTATCCCAGAAGACGGCAGAGGAGGTTGAAGCAATGGTGACGGCGCAGATTGACGGATATGAGCTTACGCTTTTGGAACGCGGGGGCGCTGCGGAGGTGCTTAAGGGAACGGATATTTCCTTAAAACCGGAGTTTGGAGACAGCATCAGCGGCAGAGTGGCGGAGCAGAACGCATTCTCCTGGCCGGCGGCATTGTTTTCGGAACGGAGTATAGAAGAGGAAACCATGGTGAATTTTGATTCGGACGCATTAAAAAAAGCGGTTGAAGGCTTATCCTGCATGCAGCAGGATAACCAGCAGGCGCCAAAGGATGCGTATCTCTCCGAATATCAGGCGGACGGCTATCATATCATACCCGAGGAGCAGGGGAATACCATTAAGAAAAAGAAATTTATGTCCGCACTAAAGACTGCCCTTGGCAGTCTGCAGGAGGAGTTGTCCTTAGATGAGGCGAAATGCTACGCCAAACCGAAGGTGACGGCAGAGGATGAGGGCCTTACAGCCCTTTTGGATACGTTAAACCAGTATACCGCTGCTACTCTGACCTACCAGATTGGAGAAAAAACAGAGGTGCTGGACGGAAGCACAACCCATGCGTGGATGCAGGTGGACGGTACGCAGGTGTCGATCAATGAGGAGGCGGTTGAGGAATACATAGACGGGCTGGCAAAATCCTACAATACGGTATTCCGCGGGCATTCCTTAGATACCTCTTACGGCAAAACCGTTACGATTAACAACGGCGATTACGGCTGGAAGGTGGACAAGGAGGGGGAAAAGGCGCAGCTTTTAGCGGATATCAAAGCCGGAAAGCCAGTGACAAGAGAGCTTACCTATGCGCAACGGGCAGGCAGCCACGGGGAAAACGACTATGGAGATACCTATGTGGAAATCAACCTGACGGCGCAGCATCTGTTTTTTTATAAAAACGGTTCCCTGATTGTGGAGTCGGACTTTGTATCGGGAAATGCTTCAAAGCACTATGATACGCCGACCGGTATTTATGGGCTGACCTACAAGGAGCGCGACGCGACTCTGCGCGGGGAGGATTATGCCTCGGATGTATCCTATTGGATGCCGTACTGTAATAATGTAGGCATGCACGACGCCTCCTGGAGGAGCAGCTTTGGCGGCAATATTTACAAGACCAGTGGCTCTCACGGATGTGTCAATCTGCCGGAGAGCGCGGCAAGGAAAATTTTTGAAAATATTGAACAGGGCGATCCGGTGCTGGTTTATACGCTGCCCGGTACAGAAAGCCCGGCAGCCGTGGCGCAGGAGGCAGCGGCGGTTGTGAACCTGATTAACGGCATCGGGGAAGTGACCTTAGAGAGCGAGCCGGCCATTGCGGCGGCAAGGAACCAGTATAATCTGCTGTCGGAGGCCGGACGCGCACAGGTGCCGAATTATGACGTGCTGGTAGCGGCGGAGGCACAGCTTGCTGCGTTAAAGGCGCAGGCGGTGCCGCCGGAGCCGCAGGGAGAATAGGAGGACCGGAAGGAAGCGATGGGGCAGGAGGAATTTGTAAGGACGGAAATGCTGATTGGTGAGGAAGCCATAAAAAAGCTGGCGTGTTCCCGGGTAGCGGTGTTTGGGATCGGCGGCGTG
>CANDKL010000029.1 GCA_947385255.1 uncultured Roseburia sp.
AAATGCCGGTTCAAAATGATCTGCTGCACACTACGCACCAGTGCACTGAAAATCCAGTAAATACCCAAACCGACCGGAATCGAAAAACAGAAAAACAGAGATACAAGCGGCATAAATTTATTGACCGAATTCATCTGCTGTGCCACCGCATCGTTATCTCCGCCTCCGGACATCTGCGGCATAAGCTTTAAGCTCAATACCTGTGTCAGGTAGGATAGCAGCGGAACCGCAATTGCTGCAATCACCATAATATAAGTACCGGTCCGAATGCTCGACATGATAATGCTTGCCGGAGAATCGGAAATATTCATTCCGAGAAAATTATTGATCTCATTAATATGTGCCTGTGTAGAAGCGATAACCTCGGAAAGACCCGCAAATTTCTCCTTTAAAAGCTCCCATCCGGAGCTGCTCATTGCATACAGCGCATCTACAATATAATTAGAAAGAACGCCCTGATCCGCTACAGAAAAATTCACGCGTACGGTTGTGACTTTAGCCTCCTTGACAATCTCCGTCATAATGTCCTGATAACCCGGCGTAGCCATAATCCCCTGCACCAGGGCTGAAAACTGATCCTTCACACTTCCCAAATAGGCAGGTACATTATAAAATACACGCAGCAGCGCAAATAAAATCGGCAGGTTAATTAACATATAAACACAGCTTCCGGCCGGCGAAACGCCATATTTCTCCTGAACCGCACGTGTTTCCTCCTGCATCGCCATCATAGAAGCCTGATCCTTTTTCCCCTGATACTTCTTCTGTATCTTCTGCAGCTCGGGCTGCATCTTCTGCGAAATTTTAAAAAATTTCTGCTGCTTGTACGTAATCGGCAGCAGACACATGTAAATAAAAACCGTAAAAATAATGATGGTTAAGCTGATGTTGGATATCCCCAGTACATGGGACATAAACGTATAAATCAGATTCATTATCCAGCCAAGTACCTTTGCGATAGGTCCGAGAATCGCGCCGTCATATGCCGTTAAAACAATATCTGACAATGTAACTACCTCCTAACATAAGTCATACATAATTATGGAACGGGATCGTATCCTCCTTTTGAAAAAGGATTGCAGCGCAGTATCCGCCATAAAGCCAATGCGCCGCCCTTGACGGCTCCATACTTCTCCACCGCTAAAAGCCCATACTCCGAACAGGTCGGATAATAGGGACATTTCGTCGTTTTCAAAGGTGATAAATATTTTCTATAAAATTGAATCATGATAATTAGAATTCTTTTCATTTTCTGTTATCCTGTGAAGATTTGCAAGACCAAGCAAAGACCGTTCCGCATTCTGAAAGGATGCGTTCCTTGCATTTACCCTTACAATGACTACAATATCCAAACCGCTTTTGAATATTTCTTCATGAAGCCTGTAGCTCTCCCGGATCAGCCGGGTAAGCCTGTGCCGGATTACACTGTTTCCTACTTTCTTGCTGACGGATATACCAAGCCGGTTTCCATTCGTGTGATTTGGCAGCACATACATCACCAAAAATTTGTCTGCATAAGAAATGCCGTTCTTATAAATCCTCCGAAAATCAATATTTTTCTTCAGCGATTCTGAAAATTTCATAGGCCCTACCGGATTCCCTTCCGATCCTAAAAGAAGAAAAGACCACAAATTGTGGCCTAAGCTGATATTCTTTTTCTTCCTTTTAATCTTCTTCTAGCCAACACTCTTCTTCCGCCTTTTGTGCTCATCCTCGCACGAAAGCCATGAACCTTTGCTCTTTTTCTTCTGTTTGGCTGGTATGTCATTTTCATGTTTGTCCACCTCCTCTATTCTAAAAAACACCATTTCAATTATACCAGAAAAACGTATGAAGTCAAGATAAAAAGTCCTATTTTCCGGATTTTCTGTATTTTAAAAAAGTTATCCACATTTCACTTTTCCACAGGGTAAAATTTCTGTTGATATCCACAAATCATGCACATTTTGTGGATAACTCGTGGAAAATGGAGGAAAATTTTCCTCATACTTCATGGACAACACGCGAAAAACTGTGTATACGGCCGTTTTTATGTACAATTGATGTTGAAACCAGTCGAATGAAACGTGAATATCCTTGTCTTATTTCTTGTATGCCTGTGGACAAATCAAATTTTTTCTTGGAAAATATCATTGATAAAAAAGACAAAATTTGATATGATAAGCTAACATAGGTATTTTATCCTTATCAGGAAAGGTTAATGGAGAAGTCAAATGGAAGCTATATTTGAGAAATGGGAACAAATTTTACAATACGTAAAGGAAGAGCATGATATTTCAAAAATCTCTTTTGATACCTGGCTGAAACCGCTGAAGGTGTGCACGATCAAGGGGAATATTTTATACATTGAAGTCCCCTCCGGCCAGCTTGGTATCAACTATATATCCAAGAAATATGAGCTTCCATTAAAGGTTTCTATCACAGAAATGACTGGAATCGAATACGATTTGATGTTTATACTGGAGGATCAGGCAAAGGAACTCAAGAGCGCACCGGCGAAAAAACCACAGGTTCTGCCGGAACGCTCGAATTTAAATCCGAACTACACCTTCGATACATTTGTCGTAGGAAGCAATAACCGTTTCGCCCAGTCCGCATCCCTGGCCGTAGCCGAATCGCCCGGAGAATCCTACAATCCTCTCTATATCTATGGAGGACCGGGACTAGGCAAAACGCACCTGATGCACTCCATCGGCAATTTCATCCTCGATCAAAATCCGGATGCACAGGTTTTATATGTAACATCGGAAGAATTTACCAACGAAGTGATTGAATCCATCAAAACTGGCAATGCTACTGCTATGACAAAGCTGCGTGAAAAATACCGTACGGTAGACGTCCTGATGATCGACGATATTCAATTTATCATAGGAAAGACCAGCACACAGGAGGAATTCTTTCATACATTTAATGTCCTCCATTCCGCCAAAAAACAAATTATCCTGACCTCCGACAAACCACCTAAAGAAATGGAAACCTTAGAGGAACGTATCCAGTCGCGTTTTGAATGGGGTCTGATGGCAGATATCGGCCTTCCGGACTACGAAACCCGTATGGCTATTTTACGGCGTAAGGTCGAAGCAGACGAAATGGAATTAGGCGACGATATCTTAAATTATATTGCCAATAATATAAAATCCAACATCCGAGAACTGGAAGGCGCTTTAAACAAGCTTTTAGCCTACGGCAACCTGGTCAAAACAGAAATTACGATGGACATTGCCATAAAAGAGCTGCAAAATATCATCACACCCGATAAACCGAAGGAAATTACGCCGCAGCTGATTATTGAAGCAGTATCGGAGCACTGTCAAATTTCCTTAGAACAAATGATCTCCAAAAACAGAAGCAATGACATTGTCCGTCCCAGACAAATCGCCATGTACCTTTGCAAAACAATGGCAAACATCCCTTTAGCCTCTATCGGAGCATTACTTGGCGGACGGGATCATTCCACAGTTATCCACGGAATCAACAAAATCACCGACGAATATAATTCAAACGAAAACACACGAATCCTGATCGACACCATTAAAAAGAAGATCAACCCAAACTAAACTAAGGTTGTCCACATTTCATCCAACGGAAATCCGCACGGATTTTAAGCTTTTAAACAGACCTTTACAATGCAAGAATCCTTTATTTTAGCGGATTCTAAGGGTTTTAAACTTATTCACACCCCTTATTACTACTACTATGAGATCTAAACTATATTTTATTATATGCTTTTTGGGAGGAGTTATACGGTATGAAGCTGATATGCCAGAAATCGAACCTGTTAAAGGGAGTTAATATTGTAGCCAAAGCAGTTCCCGTAAGAACAACAATGCCTATTTTAGAATGTATTCTGATCGACGCCATCACCGATCAAATTAAATTAACAGCCAATGACACGGAGCTAGGTATTGAAACCATCATTGAGGGCGATATCAAAGAGCCTGGCATAATTGCGCTAGACGCTAAATTTTTTCTCGAAATTGTCCGAAAGCTTCCGGATAATGAAGTCATCATCGAAACAACGGATAATTTCCAAACCTCCATCACCTGTGAAAAAGCAAAATTTCACATTGCCGGACAATCCGGAGAGGAATTTCCCTATCTTCCTTACATTGAACGAAACGATTTTATCGTAATTTCTCAATTTACATTAAAGGATATCATTCGACAGACTATTTTTTCAATTGCAGACAACGACAATAACCGGATTATGACGGGAGAGCTGTTTGAAATTTATGAGAACGAGCTTAAAGTCGTTTCCCTGGACGGACATCGCATTTCCATCCGTAATATTGATCTGAAAAGAAGCTACCAAGACAAAAAGGTCATCGTTCCCGGAAAAACATTAAACGAAATCAGTAAAATTTTACCGGGCTCTGCGGAGGACGACGTCAATATTTTTATTACAAATAATCATATTATATTTGAATTTGAAAAAACAACCGTAGTTTCCAGGCTCATCGAAGGAGAATATTTTAGAATTGAGCAAATGCTTTCCTCCGATTATGAAACCAAAATCCGGATCAACAAAAAGGAACTGCTAAATTGTATCGATCGGGCTACACTTTTAATAAAAGAGGGCGACAAAAAACCGATCATCATGGATATTACAGATAATTTCATGGAATTAAAGATCAATTCTGTCGTCGGATCCATGAATGAAGATATTGATATTGAAAAAGAAGGAAAAGATATTATAATAGGATTTAATCCTAAGTTTTTCATTGACGCGCTTCGTGTCATTGACGACGAGGAAATTACGCTCTATATGGTAAATCCCAAAGCACCTTGCTATATCAAGGACGATCAGGGAAATTACATTTATCTGATCCTTCCGGTTAACATCAATACGCCGGCATATTAACCAAAATATATGAGGTAGGTAACATGAATATTTCAATTCGCGAGGGAGAGGAATTCATTCGCTTAGGACAGGCTCTGAAAAAAGCCGGAATTGCAGGCTCCGGTACAGATGCAAAGCTGCTGATTCAAAACGGAGAAATAAAGGTAAACGGGGCCGTTGAGGAAAGAAGAGGCCGAAAGCTTTATGCGGGAGATACCTTTTCTTTTGAAGACGAAGGATTTCAAATAGTCCAATGATCATTAAAACACTGGAATTAAGCCATTTTCGCAATTATGAAGCGCTTACGGTGAGCTTTGACGCCGGTACCAATATTCTCTACGGCGACAATGCGCAGGGAAAAACAAATATTTTAGAAGCCATCTACTTAGGCGGAACGACTAAGTCCCATAAGAGCTCCAAGGATAAGGAAATGATCCGGTTTGGATGCGAGGAAGCACATATCCGTATCGGTCTGGAAAAGCAAAAGCAGCAATTCCAAATCGACATGCATTTAAAGAAAAACCGCGCCAAGGGAATTGCCGTCAACAAAATTCCAATCAAAAAGGCCAGTGAGCTGTTTGGTATTCTAAATCTCATATTCTTCTCACCGGAGGATTTGAATATTATTAAAAATGGCCCTTCTGAGAGAAGGCGCTTTATGAATATAGAGCTCTGCCAGCTGGATAAAATTTATCTGGATCATCTGGCAAAATACAATAAAATCTTAGATCAGAGAAACAAGCTTCTAAAGGATATTTTTTTCAGACCCGATCTGAAGGATACACTTTCTGTATGGGACATCCAATTAGTACAGTACGGAAAAAAAATCATAAAAAGCCGCAGAGAATTCATCTGTCAGCTCAATGAAATTGTGACTGAAATACACAATGGCATTTCGGGAGGCAAGGAGCGAATGCTGCTTTCCTATGAGCCGAATCTGAAGGAAGAGCTGTTTGAACAGGAATTAAACCGGGTGCGGCAAAAGGATCTGAAATCCGGACAAACGACGGTTGGGCCGCACAAGGATGACATGTCCTTTTCCATTGACGGAATAGACATGCGGAAATTCGGTTCGCAGGGTCAGCAGCGTACCTGTGCGCTGTCCTTGAAGCTTTCTGAAATTGAGCTTGTAAAAAGAATGACAAAGGATACGCCTGTTTTATTATTGGACGACGTATTATCTGAATTAGACAGCAGCCGGCAAAAATTTCTGCTGGAACATATATGTAACACTCAGACAATCATAACATGTACCGGATTAGATGAATTTATACGCAGCCGTTTTCATATTAATCGTGTTTTTGAAGTGATTGACGGAAAAGTGATCTATGAACAGGAGGACGCATATGGGCATTGAGTATGGCGCAGATCAAATACAGATTTTAGAAGGGCTGGAAGCAGTCCGCAAAAGGCCTGGTATGTATATCGGCAGCACCTCGGCGAGGGGGCTCCATCATCTGGTATATGAAATTGTAGACAATTCCGTAGACGAGGCGCTGGCAGGATTTTGTACCCAAATTGAGGTAACAATCAACGAGGACAATTCTGTAACAGTGGTTGACGACGGAAGAGGAATTCCGGTCGGCATTAACCACAAGTCGGGCCTGACCGGAGTAGAGGTTGTCTTTACCAAGCTGCACGCCGGCGGTAAATTTGGCGGCGGCGGGTATAAGGTATCTGGAGGTCTGCACGGCGTCGGCGCATCCGTAGTCAATGCGCTTTCTGTTTGGCTGGAGGTAGAAATCTGCCGCGAGGGCAAGGTATACTGCCAGCGCTTTGAACGCGGAAAAGCCATGTATCCGCTTAAGGTAAAGGGAGAATGCAGCGCGGAAAAAACGGGTACGAGGGTTGTATTTATGCCGGACGATACCATATTTGAAGAAACGGCTTTTGATTATCAGACTCTAAGGCAGAGGCTTCGTGAAACGGCATTTCTGACGAAGGATTTAAAAATACTGCTCTGCGACAGGCGGACAGAGCCGCATACGGAAGAAAAATTCCACTATGCCGGCGGTATTAAGGAATTTGTTTCCTACCTGAATAAAAATAAGGAGCCCTTATATCCGGAAATTATTTACTGTGAGGGACAGAGGGACGGTGTTTATGTAGAGGCCGCCCTGCAGCATAACGATTCCTTTAACGATACGACATTTAGCTTTGTCAACAATATTATTACACCGGAGGGCGGCACGCATCTGGCCGGCTTTCGGAATGCGCTGACCAAAACCTTTAACCAGTATGCGAAGGCAAACAAAATTATCAAGGAAACGGATGCCGCTCTGACAGGAGAGGATATCCGCGAGGGTTTGACAGCCATCATCAGCATCAAGGTAGAGGAGCCGCAGTTTGAGGGCCAGACCAAACAGAAGCTTGGCAACAGCGAGGCAAGGGGAGCGGTAGACAATGTTGTAAGCGAGCAGCTGACATACTTTCTGGAGCAGAATCCGGCTGTTGCAAAGAGTATCTGTGAGAAGTCCCTGTTGGCGCAGAGAGCCAGAGAGGCTGCCAGAAAAGCCAGAGATCTGACCAGAAGAAAAACCGCGCTCGACCGGACCTCGCTCCCCGGCAAGCTTGCAGACTGCTCGGATAAGGATCCGGTCAACTGCGAGATTTACATTGTGGAGGGAGATTCTGCGGGTGGCTCTGCAAAAATGGCCAGAAGCCGTGCAACGCAGGCGATCCTTCCTCTGCGCGGCAAGATTTTGAATGTAGAAAAAGCCCGCCTGGACAAAATTTACGGCAATGCGGAGATCAAAGCAATGATTACCGCATTCGGTACCGGAATTCATGAGGATTTTGATATCGAGAAGCTGAGATACCATAAGATTATTATTATGACGGATGCCGACGTAGACGGCGCGCACATCAGCACGCTGCTTTTGACGTTTATTTATCGTTTTATGCCGGAATTAATCAAGCAGGGATATGTGTATCTGGCACAGCCGCCGCTTTATAAAATCGAAAAAAATAAAAAGATATGGTATGCCTACAGCGATGAGGAATTAAATAACCTGCTTCTTGAAATCGGACGTGATAATAATAACAAAATTCAAAGGTACAAGGGACTTGGAGAAATGGATGCCGATCAGCTCTGGGAAACAACAATGGATCCCAGTAAGCGGATTCTGCGCAGAGTCGTGATGGATGAAGAGGCTTCCTCTGAGATAGATGTGATATTTACGACTCTGATGGGAGATAAGGTAGAGCCCAGAAGGGAATTTATTGAGGCAAATGCAAAATTTGTACAGAACCTGGATGTATAGGAGGCCGGAATTAAATGGACGATAAAATATTTGATAAGGTTCACGACGTGGATCTGAAAAAGACAATGGAGACATCCTATATTGATTATGCCATGAGCGTCATTGCATCCAGAGCCCTGCCGGATGTCAGGGACGGCTTAAAGCCCGTACAGAGAAGAGTTTTGTTCTCTATGATAGAGTTAAACAACGGACCGGATAAGCCGCACAGGAAATGTGCCCGTATTGTCGGCGATACCATGGGTAAGTACCATCCTCACGGCGACAGCTCTATTTACGGCGCCCTGGTCAATATGGCTCAGGATTGGTCTACCCGCTATCCTCTGGTAGACGGGCACGGCAATTTCGGATCTGTAGACGGCGACGGCGCGGCTGCGATGCGTTATACCGAAGCGCGCTTAAGCAAAATTTCCATGGAGATGCTGGCAGATATCAATAAAGACACAGTAGATTTTATGCCGAACTTCGATGAAACCGAGAAGGAGCCGGTAGTGCTGCCCTCCAGGTTTCCAAATCTGTTAGTCAACGGTACCTCGGGAATTGCAGTCGGTATGGCGACCAATATACCGCCGCACAATCTGCGGGAGGTTATTGCAGCTGTTGTCAAAATGATTGATAATCAGATTTTGGAAGATCGGGAAACCGAAATAGAAGAAATTTTAAATATCATAAAAGGGCCGGACTTTCCGACCGGCGGCATGATACTCGGCACAGCCGGAATTGAACAGGCATACCGTACAGGACGCGGTAAAATACGCGTTCGTGCCGTCACGGAAATTGAGCCGATGCAAAACGGTAAAAACCGCATTGTTGTGACAGAGCTTCCCTATATGGTGAATAAGGCAAAGCTGATCGAAAAGATTGCCGAGCTGTTCCATGATAAGAAGATTGACGGAATTACGGATCTCAGAGATGAATCCAGCCGGCAGGGAATGCGCATCTGTATTGAATTAAGGCGTGATGTCAGTCCGAATGTCATCCTAAACCAGCTGTATAAGCATACGCAGCTTCAGGATACCTTCGGCGTCATCATGATTGCCCTGGTCGGGAACGAGCCGAAGGTCTTAAACTTACGTCAGATGCTCCATTATTATCTGCTCCATCAAAAGGACGTCGTAACCAGACGTACCAAATACGACTTAAACAAAGCAGAGGAACGGGCCCACATCTTAGAGGGCTTAATGATTGCGTTAGACAATATTGACGAAGTGATTTCCATTATCCGCGGCAGCCGTACGACAAACGAGGCCAAGGAACGATTAGAGGAACACTTTGGCTTATCTAACGCGCAGGCGCAGGCGATTGTCGATATGCGTCTGCGTGCACTGACCGGCCTGGAACGGGAAAAAATCGAAAGCGAATATCAGGATTTAATGGAAAAAATTACAGAGTTTAAGGCAATTCTTGCAGATGAAAAGAAGCTGTTAGGCGTCATACGGGATGAAATGATGCTGATTTCGGATAAATACGGAGATGAGAGACGATCCTCCATTGGCTTTGATGAATATGATATTTCGATGGAGGATATCATTCCAAGGGCCAATACCGTCATCTGCATGACGAAGCTTGGCTATATCAAGCGCATGAGCGTAGACAACTTCCGCAGTCAGCACAGGGGCGGCAGAGGAATTAAGGGTATGGAGACGATAGAGGACGACTATATCGTAGAGCTTTTGATGACGACGACGCATCATTATCTGATGTTTTTTACCAGCAACGGAAAGGTATATCGTCTAAAGGCCTATGAAATTCCGGAATCCTCCCGGACGGCAAGGGGAACGGCAATTGTCAATCTGATGCAGCTGATACCCGGGGAAAAGATTACAGCTGTAATACCGATCAGCGAATACACAGAGGGCAACTATCTGTTTATGGCTACAAAAAAGGGAATTGTCAAAAAAACACATATTGGCGATTATGCCAATATCCGGAAAACAGGTCTTTCTGCCATAAACCTCAGGGAGGATGATGAGCTGATTGAGGTGAAGAAAACAGATAATCAAAAGGATATTATCTTAGTGACCAAATTTGGCCAGTGTATCCGCTTCCATGAAACGGATGTCCGCAGCACCGGGCGTAATTCCATGGGTGTGATCGGGATGAACCTCTTAGACGGAGATGAGGTGATCGGAATGCAGATGGATACGCAGGGAGAGTACCTGCTCATTGCTTCCGAGCGGGGACTCGGCAAACGGACCCGGATGGAAGAATTTTCACCGCAGAACCGTGGAGGGAAGGGCGTTAAATGCTATAAAATTACCGAAAAAACCGGGAATTTAGTCGGAATTAAAGCGGTAAATGACGATACCGAAATCATGATTATTACAACAGAGGGAATTATTATACGTATGAAGGTGGAGGACATTTCCATTTTGGGACGTGTTGCCATGGGTGTCAAACTCATTCATATGGAAAATGACGTCGTCATTGCAAGTATTGCAAAGGTACGCGAGGACAGAAGCCTGATCGAAGAAATCGAAGAGGCAGAGGAAGAGCAGGAATTTTAAGAGATACATCAGGGGGAAGCTATGCCGCAGACAGGATACGAGTTTCTTTTGATTTTTGTCATTTATGCATTTTTGGGATGGTGTACGGAGGTTTCCTATGCCGCGCTTGATTTGGGTAAATTTGTAAACCGTGGATTTTTAAACGGTCCCTACTGCCCGATCTACGGAATCGGAGTTCTGATTGTAATCGGAGTCCTGACGCCTTTAAAGGGAAACCTTCTTATCCTGTTTACAGGCTCCTTTTTTCTGACCTCTGTGCTGGAATATTTGACAGGGTGGATACTGGAACAGGTTTTTCATAACAAATGGTGGGACTATTCGGAGTTTCCCTTTAACATCAGGGGCTATGTATGCCTGAAATTTTCTGTACTCTGGGGACTGGCATGCAGCTTTATTATGCTGGTGCTGCATCCTATGATTTATAAATTTATTCAGGTAATACCGAAGACGATAGGAGTTATTTTTCTGGCTGCAGTGCTGCCGGCATTTGCAGTAGACTGTATCTTTACGGTAAGCACGATTCTAAAGCTGAACCGGCGTCTTAAAGTCATTGATGAGGTAGCGGGAATGCTTCATGAAATTTCCGACGAAATCGGTGAAAATATATATGAAAATGTTGCTGAGGCAATGGAGAAGAAGGAAATCGCCGATAAAAAAAGAGCAGAGTATGAAAAGCTTGCGAAGCGCCACAGGGAGCTTTTGGAGGATCGAATATTTGGACATGAGCGCCTGTTAAAGGCATTTCCGGGAATGAAATCCACGAATTATAATGACTCTCTGCAGAAGCTCAGGCTTCATTTGAGGGAGCTTATAAAAAAGGGAAAGGAAAAGGAGGAAGCTGATCGATGATCCGTTCAATCAATACAAGCCTGGTGACCGCACAGATCAAAAAAATGTGTATGGAAGCAAACTACTATTTGTCGGAGGATATGAATTTCGCGTTTAAGTGGGCGGCAGAGCAGGAGCAGTCAAAGCTGGGCAAAAGGATATTAGGCCAGCTTAATGAGAATTTAAAAATTGCAGATAAAGAGCAAATCCCTATTTGCCAGGATACCGGTATGGCAGTTATTTTTATGGAAATCGGGCAGGACGTGCATTTTGAAGGACAAAATCTGGAGGATGCCATAAACGAGGGCGTGCGCCAGGGCTATACGGAGGGATACCTGCGCAAATCAATTGTAGGTGATCCCATTCTGCGTGAAAATACGAAGGATAATACGCCTGCAGTTATCCACTATTCGGTGGTTGCCGGCGATCAGGTGAAAATTACCGTTGCACCAAAGGGATTCGGCAGTGAAAATATGAGCCGGATCTTTATGCTCAAGCCGGCAGACGGAATTGAGGGTGTGAAGAATGCCGTCATTACGGCAGTTTCAGACGCCGGACCGAATGCTTGTCCTCCTATGGTTGTCGGCGTCGGTATCGGCGGTGATTTTGAAAAGGCAGCTATTCTGGCCAAAAAGGCTCTGACCAGAGCAGCAAACGAAAGATCCCCCATCCCGTATGTCAGAGAATTGGAGCAGGAGCTTTTGGAACGAATTAATTTACTTGGAATCGGCCCGGGCGGCCTTGGCGGGACGGTAACTGCGCTCTCCGTCAATATCAATACGTATGCGACGCATATTGCAGGGCTTCCGGTTGCAGTGAATATTTGCTGCCATGTAAACCGTCATATAGAATGCATACTGTAAAGTCCTGACAGAAAGGAAATATTATGGATCAATATATCAATACGCCAATTACGGAGGAAGTCACTGCAAGGCTGAAAAGCGGAGATTATGTTTTTATTACGGGGACGGTCTATGTTGCAAGGGATGCCGCTCACAAAAGAATGGCAGAAGCCTTAAATCGAAATGAGGAGCTTCCGATTGCAGTGAAGGACGCCACCATCTATTATATGGGGCCTTCTCCGGCCAGAGAGGGCAGGCCGATCGGGTCTGCAGGCCCTACGACGTCCGGCCGGATGGATAAGTATACACCGGCTCTTTTGGATTTGGGCCTAAAGGCCATGATTGGAAAGGGAAGGCGCTCAAAGGAAGTGATTGATGCCATTGTGCGCAACAAAGCCGTTTATTTTGCAGCGGTCGGCGGTGCGGGAGCGCTGCTCTCAAAGTGCATTGTAAAATCGGAGCTGGTCTGCTATGAGGATTTGGGAGCAGAGGCTATATTAAAGACTGAGGTAAAAAATTTTCCCGCTATTGTGGTAATTGACCGGGACGGAAACAGCCTGTATGATAAGGCAGCGGATAATTATCGGTTGCCATCCCTGATTCACCCATGATACAATACACATAAATTGCATAAAAATCGGGGGCGGATATTTTGAATATTATCAAACGCAGCGGGGAAGAAGTACAATTTAATATTATAAAAATTATTTCTGCAGTCAATAAAGCGAATAAAGAGGTTGTACAGCAGGACAGGCTTTCCATTGAGCAGATACAGAAAATAGCAGGAAATGTGGAACAGATTTGTAAAAACTCGATTCGTGCTATGAATGTAGAGGAAATTCAGGATGCCGTAGAGAATCAGATTATGCAGGAGCAGGCATTTCAGGTGGCGCGGGCGTATATTACATACCGTTACAAGCGTCAGCTGGTACGCCAGTCGAATACGACCGACAGTCAGATTATGACCATTATTGAGAGCCAGAACGAAGAGGCCAAGCAGGAAAATTCCAACAAAAATCCGCTTCTGGCCTCTACACAGAGGGATTACATGGCAGGAGAGGTCAGTAAGGATATAACTCGTCGTTTTCTGCTTCCAAAGGAGGTTTGGGAGGCACATGAAAACGGTTTGATCCACTTTCACGACGCGGATTATTTTGCGCAGCACATTCATAACTGCTGTCTGGTTCATTTAGACGATATGCTGCAGAACGGAACTATGATCAGTGAAACAAAAATTGACAGGCCCAACTCTTTTTCCGTTGCCTGTACCGTTTCCTCTCAAATCATTGCCCAGGTGGCTTCCAGCCAGTATGGAGGACAGTCCATCAGTGCCTATCATCTGTCCCGCTTTGTTCAGGCATCCAGAAATAAATTCCGCAAAGAGGTCAGGGAGGAATTTGAAGCGGCGCAGATTACAGCAGATGAAGAGCAGATAAACCGCGTTGCGGAGGAACGTGTAAAAAGGGACGTTGACAAGGGTGTACAGACCATTCAGTATCAGGTTGTGACACTGATGACTACAAACGGGCAGGCGCCTTTTATTACGCTATTTATGTATCTGGACGAAGCGCCGGAGGGACAGGAGCGCGAGGATCTTGCCATGGTGATTCGTTCGATCTTAAATCAACGGATTTTAGGCGTTAAAAACGAGGCGGGCGTTTATATTACACCGGCCTTTCCAAAGCTGATTTATGTACTGGATGAGGATAACATTACGGAGGGAAGCCCTTTCTGGGAGCTTACCTGTCTGGCGGCAAGATGCACGTCAAAGCGCATGGTTCCCGATTATATTTCGGCTAAGGTGATGCGCAGCTTAAAGCAGGGAAACGTATATACCTGTATGGGCTGTCGTTCCTTTTTGACGGTATACCGGAATCAGGATGATGAATTTCAGTTCTACGGCAGGTTCAACCAGGGAGTCTGTACCATCAATCTGGTGGACGTAGCATGCTCCTCGCAGGGAGATTTTGAAGAATTCTTTAAAATATTGGATGAGCGCCTGAATTTGTGCTACAAGGCGCTGATGGCAAGACACGATCGCCTGATGGGCACAAAATCAGATATTGCGCCGATTTTGTGGCAGCATGGCGCACTGGCCCGGCTGAAAAAGGGAGAGACGATAGACAGTCTCCTGATGAACGGATATTCTACGATATCTCTGGGCTATGCAGGGCTTTATGAATGTGTATATTATATGACCGGAAAAAGCCATACGGATCCTTCGGCGACCCCATTTGCATTAGAGGTGATGCAGTATCTGAACGACGCCTGTGCGAGGTGGAGGGAAAAGGAGCATATTGATTTTTCCGTATACGGTACGCCTTTAGAATCTACAACCTATAAGTTTGCCAAATGCCTGCAGAAGAGGTTTGGAGTCATCAAGGGTGTAACAGATAAAAATTATATTACCAATTCCTATCATGTCCATGTGACAGAGGAAATAGATGCCTTTGAAAAGCTTCGGTTTGAAGCGCAGTTTCAAAGGCTGTCCCCGGGCGGTGCAATCAGCTACGTGGAGGTGCCGGATATGAAAGATAATATTCCGGCTGTGCTTGCGGTGATGCAGCATATATACGATCATATCATGTATGCAGAGCTGAATACAAAAAGCGATTACTGCAGCCTCTGCGGCTACGACGGAGAAATCGCGATTGTGACAGACAGCCATGGAAAGCTGATCTGGAGATGCCCGTGCTGCGGTAATCAGGATACAAGGACGATGAGTGTGGCAAGGCGTACCTGCGGCTATATCGGCACACAGTACTGGAATCAGGGAAGAACTCAGGAAATCAAGGAGCGCGTGCTTCATCTTTAAAAATGCTTTATCTTCGCATCAAAAAATGCTATAATGCTAAAATAGCATAGAGGTATCTGACAGATAATCTGCATAAAACGGAGGAGAGATGGAAGAAAAGTCAAAATTAAAAAACAGGCCTCGCGTCTATCCGGGCTCGTCGGTATATGTTACGGCGCTTCTTCTGCTTTTCAATATACCGATTTATCGTTCCGACTTTGGGTTTGGCGCTTTGTTTACAGTGGCAGCCATCATATATTTTGTATCTGCATCCTTTATAGCCGCCCGCAATCAGCCGCTGATCGCCAAGGAAAGGATGAATTTTGCTATACAGTATGCGACGGTACAAAAGCGTCTCTTAGAGGACTTTGAGGTGCCGTATGCGCTTTTAGATATGAACGCGAAGGTCATCTGGATGAATAAACAGTTTTCTAAGGTTGTCGGCAAAGAAAAGGGCTATCACAGATCTATTTTCAGCCTGTTTCCAACCGTGTCGAAGGAGAAGCTTTTAGATGTCGGGGATAAGGCAGATTTTCGTATTGAGCTTAAGGACAGGGTATACCGGCTGAAGCTGGATTACGTTTATTTTGAGCCGGAGGAAACAGAGGAAACGGGCAGTATTGTAGAAATAAAAGAAAGCGAGCAATATCTGATCGCAGTATATATGTTTGATGAAACCGGACTGAATCAGTACATCAGGGAGAATCAGGATCAGAAGCTGGTCGCGGCGCTTGTATATATTGACAATTATGAAGAAGCCTTAGACAGCATTGAGGACGTAAAGCGGTCGCTTTTGATTGCGTTGATTGATCGGAAGGTAAATAATTATTTTTCCAGAGTGGATGCTCTGGTGCGAAAAACAGAGAAGGATAAATATTTTGTTGTATTCAAGTACAAATATTTAAACAAGCTGAAGGAAGAAAAGTTTAATCTGATTGAAGATGTCAAAAATGTTAAGGTCGGAAATGAAATGGCTGTGACATTAAGTATCGGAATCGGGATCAACGGGGATAATTACAATGCGAATTACGAATGCTCCCGTATGGCGATCGATCTGGCTCTTGGCCGCGGAGGCGACCAGGCAGTGATCCGGGAAGGAGACGAGATTTCCTATTACGGCGGCAAGGCGAAAACAGTAGAGAAAAATACCCGTGTCAAGGCCAGG
>CANDKL010000030.1 GCA_947385255.1 uncultured Roseburia sp.
AAAAATTTATGGTTGATATCTTATACTTGATGTGATATAGTGAAGAAAAGAAAGGCATCTGCTGGTAACAGATGCCTTGAGTGCTACCGATAGACGGTTAGCCCAAAAACAATTTCGTAAAATAGCCGCTTAGTTTTTCGGACTGGGGCGGCTATTTCTGCGTCTTATTACTATCCTTGCTTCCGATGGCATACCCCAGACTGAAGCAAGTAACACACAAACTGATTACTGCAATGAGTCCTTCGATAGTCAACATCCACTCAGCCCTCCTTTCCCAGATTCCCATACGGGTTTCTATGTAAACGGAGGGTCACAGTCCCTCCGAAGAGGGCTAACCGCCTACCATCTTGGTAGTACCTGAACAAATTTTACCATAATCCGACAGGGATTTCAATGAAATGGTCTAGACAATATAAATTCATTTGGGGTATATATTTTTCCTACTCCGTTCCTGCTAAAATTAGCATTTTGGATTTCTTAGTGGAATATGGTCTGGAATCACTATATCTTATTTTTGTTAATAAAAAATTTATGGTTGATATCTTATACTTGATGTGATATAGTGGAAAAAAGGAAGGCATCTGCTGGTAACAGATGCCTTGGGTGCCACCGATAGACGGTTAGCCCAGATATCAAGTGCAAAATAGCCGCTTAACTGTCTAGGTTGGGGCGGCTATTTCTGCGTCTTATTACTATCCTTGCTTCCGATGGCATATCCCAGACCGAAGCAAGTAACACATAAACTGATTACTGCAATAAGTCCTTCGATAGCCAACATCCACCCAGCCCCCCTTTCCCAGATTCCCATACGGGTCTCTATGTAAACGGAGGGTCACAGTCCCCCCGAAGAGGGCTAACCGCCTACCATCTTGGTAACACTTGCCAAAACTTTACCATAACCCAATAGAGTTTTCAATATTATATTCGACAAAAACTTCCCAAACCCCATTTTTCCCAGTCTACCCAAAAAAATCCACAGTATGAATTTTAAGAAATTGAAGCGCCTGGCAAGCATAATACTGTCACTCAGCATGGTATTATCAATGAATATGCCTGTTTTAGCAGCCGAACCCACAAATGAACCGGCTGCATATTCTGATGGGCTTATGCCGTTGCTGGACGAAGATACCGGCACTACTACAACAGGCGAAGCTACGGTAACATTAAATAAAGAATCATTATCTCTAACTGTAGGCGCAACGGACACTTCCTTAACAGCAGCAGTTTCACCCGACACCATAACAGAAAAAATAGCATGGACAAGTGAAGACAACGAAATAGCTACTGTAGCAGAATCTGATGGAACAGTAACCGTAACAGCAGTTAAAGAGGGAACAACAAACATTGTAGCTACATTACCGGCAAATACCGACTCCAACAGGGCAGAAATAGTAAAAAAATGTGTAATAACTGTATCAGCAGCTCCGTCTCAGGAAGTAAGCATTACCTTAAATCCCAAAACACTATCATTAACGGAAAATGGTACAGCTGGAACTATAACGGCTACCGTACAAAACGCAGAAGCCAATGCAACAGTATCCTGGACATCCAGTAATAAAACTGTAGCAACTGTAGCTGCAGATACAACCGATACCAAGACAGCATCTGTAACACCGGTTGCAGCAGGAACAGCTACTATCACCGCAACAGTAGGAGATAAAATAGACACATGTGAAGTGACCGTATCTTCTGCAACTCCGGCGCCAGAAATAACCATTTCATTAGCACCAAAAACACTGGCCCTGACAGCAAACGGCACACCTGGCGCTCTAACAGCTACATTAACAAATGCGGCAGATGATACAACCGTAGAGTGGACATCCAACACACCCAATGTAGCAACCGTAGCTGCAAATGCAGCAGATCCCAAGACATCAACCGTAACACCAGTTGGAGAAGGCTCCGCTACCATCACTGCTACAGCAGGCGGTAAAACAGACACATGTGAAGTAACCGTATCAGCAGTAGCTGTCCCGGCGAAAACCATCACATTAGACCGGACAGAAGTAACATTAGGCGTTGGTGAATTCACTGTTTTAACAGCAAAGGTTGGACCGGAAAATGCGTCCGATAAAACAGTAACATGGACGAACTCCAAAGAAGAGTTTGCAACCATGACCGATACAGATCCTGCCAACGATTCTACTAAAAAAATAACAGCCGTAAAAGAAGGCGTCACTATCGTCAAAGCCACCAATGCTGCTGGCAACGCAGTAGAGTGCAAAGTAACGGTTATCAAAAAGAAATCGGATACAGACTGCGGAGAAGGAAAACATACATTTGACCAGCTTGACTCCGTTCTGAAAGCACCGACCTGCACCAAAGCCGGTATCGGCAAATACAAATGCAGCAAGTGCAGCCAGGCGGCTCCCCAGTTTCTGGCAATTCCGGCTTCCCACCAGTACGATGCCGGCGTGGTAAAGCAAAAAGCAAAATGTGTAGATGGAACTGTCACCTATACATGCCAGAGAGAAGGCTGCAAGGCAGAGGATATAGGCCATACGAAAACAGACGTTGTAAAAGCAACCGAAGCACACACATATGTGGAAAAAACGCTCACTGCTACCTGTACCAAACAGGGAGGAACCGGAAAATTCTGTTCCAAATGCGATACAGCCGAAGGCGAATTAACAAATATCGTACCGGCTAAAGGACACAAGTACGATGCCGGCGAGAAAACCACACCACCAACCTGTACAACCACAGGTATCATGACATTTACCTGCTCACAGTGTGAAGAAGATGAACCGGGACACAGCTATACAGAAGCAATCCCTGTTAAGCACACTCCGGGTACACCGGAATATACACCTGCAAACTGTACAGATTATGGAACTATTAAGGTGATCTGCGAGACTTGTAAAGCAGTTCTTGCAGATACAAAGCTGGAAAGTGATGTGCCAAAGGGACACACAATTGTGAAAATTCCTGCCGTTCCGGCCACCTGTACAGAACGCGGAAGATCGGAAGGCGAGGAATGCTCTGTATGCCATGTTGTTTTAAAAGCTCCCGCGGAGACTGGCGAAGTAGATCCGACAAACCATAATTATACAGCTACTGTTTTAAAACCTGCAACCTGCAGTGCGCCAGGAATCAAAAAGGAAACCTGTACCAGATGCGGCGATTCCAGATATGTATCCAGTGAAGTCTCTCATAACTGGGTAAAAGATACTGCGAAAAGTGTTCCTGCAAGCTGTGTGAAAGAAGGAAAAGATGTATTTACCTGTGATTCATGCGGTACATCAAAAACAGAGACCGTCAGGGCATTGGAGCATGACTGGGATGATGGTGAAATAACAATAGAAGCTACCTGTGGCAAGGACGGCGTAAAAACCTTTACTTGTAAAAGAGCCGGATGTGATTCCGGCGAAGCGCAGACACCTGCTACCCGTACGCAATCTATTCCCAAAACAGGCAAGCACAATTTTGAGCAAAAGACAACAGCAGCCGACTGTACCCATCCACAGCGTACAGGAAAAATCTGTACTGTATGCGGAGAAGCAGATGGCGAAGTAGTCACAACAGGAAATCCATTAGGACATATTGAAATAAAAACAACACTCGAAGCAGCTACCTGTACAAAGAATGGCCGCGAACGCGTGACATGCAGCAGAAACGGCTGCGATTTAGATGAGGTAAGGCCTATTCTTGCCGCCCACACAAATGTCGTAACAGAATACAAAGCGGCAACCTGTTCTCAAAACGGACGGGAAGTCACAGAATGTAAAGCTTGCAATACCGTTTTAGAAAGCCACGATCTTGGAGCATTGGATCCGGCTACCGGAAAACATGATTATAAGCTGCATGCTGAGGTACCGGCCACCTGCCAGAAACCGGGAACAACCGCGTATAAGCAGTGCGAAGGCTGCAAGGGATACGAAAACGGCGTTGGACCGACAACAATCCCGGTAAATCCGAATGGCCATGTATATGGAGAAGACGATATCATTACAATAAAAGATTCCGACTGCTCTACGGTACCTATGGTGCAGGCTATTGTAAAAAAGACATGCTCTCTTTGCAAAGACGTTTCTTATGACAAGATGGATGCAAAGCATACGCCTGGCAGCTGGACCGTTACAACGGCTGCAAGCTGTGAAAAGGAAGGCGAGAAAGAAGCGACCTGCAGTACCTGCAATAAAAAAATGAAAGAGAAAATACCGGCTACAGGTCACGAATATAATGATGGCGTCATAACAGAAGCAGCTACCTGCGGCAAGGATGGTATCAGAACCTTTACCTGTACCAACGAAAACTGCCTTCAGGATAAAGACGGTAATCCTGTAAAGAAAACATATACCGAAAAAATCCCTGCTACAGGCAACCATAACTTTGTAGAAAAAACAACACCTGCCGACTGTACACATCCAATACGTACAGGCCGGATCTGCGATACCTGCGGACAGGCAGACGGAGCCGTTACAGAAACAGGCTCACCGCTTGGGCACGATTACGGAGCAGCCGAAGTTACAAAAGAGGCTGACTGCAGCAAGAAGCAGGACGGTGAAAAACAGTCTACCTGCTCAAGATGTAAGGATGTAAAAAAAGAAGTCATTCACTACGAAGATACCCACAGCACCACAAGCGAGTACAAGGATGCAACCTGTACAGAAGCCGGAATGTATGTTACAACCTGCAGCAAATGCAATACGGTAATCAGCAGAGAAATCATGACAGAGCTCGATCCGGCAATTGGCCATAAGGCAGTAACAACGCCTGCGGAGCCTGCAACCTGTTCCAAGCCTGGCAAGACGGCAGGCCAGACCTGTTCCGTATGTAAAGAAATACTTGCAGAGCAGACAGAAACCCCTGTTAACCCGGACAATCACACATATGATGATTTTTCAGAGACAAAAGCAGCTACCTGCACTGAGAACGGGCTGAAATACCGTATCTGCTCCGGATGCGGCAAATATGATTACGCTGTAATCCCAGCCGGCCACAAGTGGTCCGAAGGAGAACTGAACACAGAAGGAACTGCCGTTATCAGCACCTGCAGCGGATGCAGCGAAAAGAAGGTTCTCTTTGTTGCAGACGGTTATGCATACTGCGAAAAATGTAAAGAAGTTACAGAACCTGTGATTACACCTGGAAAAGCTGCTACCTGTACGGAAAGCGGCCTGACAGAAGGCCAGAAATGCGGAAATAAGTCCTGTGACAATGTTTTGCAGGCGCAGACTGTCATCCCCAAAATCGGCCATACAGCAGGCGCATGGGAGATAGAAACCGCGGCAACCTGCAACAAAGCAGGATCTGAGGTACAGAAATGTACTGTCTGCAAGGAAGTAGTGGAACGCCGCGAAATTCCGGTAACCGGCCAGCACGACTGGAAAGAGACCTTTGTAGATCCGACCTGTACCGAAAACGGAAAAACCGCGCAGGTATGTAAAAATTGCAATACCGTAAATCCGGATTTCAAAGGCGAGGATTTAGGCTACTTAGGCGAAGTAGCCCTCGGGCATGATTTTGTAAACGGCATCTGCAGCCGCTGTGAAAAAATGGCAGCGGAGACCACGGCAAGCGCCCATGTGGACGGAACGAAAAACAACGTCCGCTTCACAGCTGCCGTAGTGGATTTCCCGGAAAGTACACCGGTCGTAAAGAAGGGGATCCTATACATTACAAGCTCACAGTACACACCGGCAGGCTCTGGATTTGAGGAAGATTTAAAAATTGGAAGCTCCTGTACGTATGTAAAAGACAAATCCACAGAAAGCAATACCAGCAACACCATTTATTTTGACCTGAACGTCGGCACGGCCACAACACGGAAGCTTTATGCAAGGGGTTATGTCGTTGTCCGGGAAAATGGGACGGAAAAAGTATATTATGGACCGGCTATTACAACCAGTTTTAATGAGTTGAACGAATAAGAAAAACAAATAAAACGGCAGCATGGGATTGTCGGCGAATGGCAAAGAGACGCCATTCCCGACGACCCTGCGGCTGTATTTTTGAAAGGGAACAAGCAGCTATGTCTAAAAAATTTATAACGTTTACACTGTGTGCCTTGATCTGCATTTCGGGGTCTGCCTGCAGCGGCGGCTCGGACAGACAGGAGCCGCAGAAACCGTCTGCTACAGAGGCAGACCTGCAGCAGGAAGAGAGCAGCCAGGAGGCGCTGCTGCCTGCAGATGCTTCTGACGAGGAGCTGTTGGAGGCAATAAAAGAGGATATTCACGTAGTGTCGGACAGCGATTACGAAGCTACCGTAGCAGAGCTTATGGCCCACACGAACCAGTATTCCGGCAAACTATATCAACTGGAAGGGTTTTATGTAAAAAACAGCCAGAACACGTACCTTGCGAAGGAGGCCGGCCAAAATGATGTAGACAGCTGCCTGCTGCTGAAATATCTCCCTGAGGACATTGCGGATAACGCGCCGGTCAGAATCACCGGGATTGTCAATGAGGACACGGCAGACGGTAAAACGGTAGCTGCCCTTGAAGTAGTGGTCGCCGAAAATCTGGAATAAAAGAACCGTGGATATATGGAGGTGAAATAGAAATGGCAGAATATAAAACACCCAAAATGGAAATCACCATTTTTGAAAGTGAAGATATCATTACAGACAGTCCGCCAATTGACATGGGCGGAGAGGATCTGGAAGATTAAGGCTTATTAAAGGAGACGCCCCTTGCAGTAAATAAAATACTGCATAGGGCGCCTTTTCATTTCATACTACCTGGTGTATAAAGTAACAAATTATCAAAAAATACGACAAATAAATAATTTTATGTCTTTTCTCATTCCAAAAAGTATGTTATTATTTATTTAGACAGTATTGGCAAATCAATTTGTTTTTATAAAACATTTTCCATTTTTCTTGTCTTTGGGCTATTTTACAAAAATACTAAAGTAACCTCCTTTCCCGGCTACACAAGTTGGATTGGCATCCTTGGGAACCTTGATAGCCGGCTTACAAATCTTTCCTGTTCCTTTTGCCATTACCGTCTTTGCCATCCTTGTGCAGTGCATACACCTGACACATGATAAAAATCCAGGGAAATGTCTGCCAAGGCTGGCTTTTTTCATTACCTAAAATCAAAAATCGAAACCCTTCCCCAGTTCTGCCCTCCTTGCAATCCCGTCCCTTTCATGCTATAATCGGAACGGCAGATAAAACATACTACCCTAATAGAGAATGATGGAGGCACACCAATGGAAGAAACTAGAAAAAAATCGATTAAAGGCATCAAAATCCGTTCTTTAAACCTTATCATGCTCTCGGTATCCTGCATTTTATACATACTGCTTATCTTTGCTACGATTCAGTCTATGCAGCGATACGAGGCCATGGTTTCCACTACAAACGATCACATTGCATGTGAAGAAATCACCTCTCTTGTAGCAAATGGTTCCAACTACCTAACAGAGCAGGTGCGGCTTTACACCATGACATTCGACACGCAGCATATGGACAATTATTTCACGGAAGCCTATACGACACAGCGCAGGGATACGGCATTGGAGCAGCTCCAGAATTACCACATAGACAATCAGGCATATGATTTCTTAAGCACTGCCCTTGATAACTCCAACCAGCTAATGGCGCGGGAGGTATACGCCATGAAGCTCGTTTCCATTGCACAGGAATACGACAGTTCCTCTCTGCATGAGGATATCCAAAACGCTAGGCTGACCAAAGAGGATCAGGGATTATCCCCGGAGGAAATGATAGAAAAGGCCCGCGACATGGTCTTTGGCACGGTCTACCAGGAGTCCAAAGCCCTAATTATGGAAAATATCTCCTACTTTGTAGACAGCGTGATCGAATATACACAGCAAAACCAGACAGAGAGCTCTGAGGTTTTAAAACACACCCTGCTCCGGCAGTTGATTCTGATCAGTATCCTGTTTGTGGAAAATCTGATTGTATTTTTCCTGATCGTCCGGCTGATTATCAATCCGCTTCAGATTTATGTAAAGAATATCAAGGAGGACAAACGGCTGGAATTTGTCGGCTCCTATGAATTTAAATACCTGGCACTGACCTATAACAATATTTTTGAGCTGAATGCCGCCAATGAGCTTTCGCTGCGGCACCAGGCGGAGCATGATCCGCTCACAGGCCTGATCAACCGCGGTGCGTTTGATCATTTAAAGCAGCTCTTTGCAGCGAATAAAAACCCTCTTGCGCTGCTCATTATTGATGTCGATAAATTTAAGCTGGTAAATGACGGCTACGGACATGAAATGGGCGACCGCGTCCTGCAGAATGTTGCACGGCTTTTAGAGGAAAATTTCCGTTCCACGGATTATCCGGCCAGAATCGGCGGAGATGAATTTGCGGTAATTATGACAGATCTGGCGGCTAATCCGCGCGATCTGGTGATTTCCAAAATAACCGCCATTAATGAGACCCTCTTGCATCCGTCCGACGATATGCCCCGGGTATCTCTAAGCGTAGGCGCGGCCTATTCAGAAAACGGTTTCACAGACGATCTCTACAAAAAGGCAGACTCCGCGCTTTATCAGGTCAAGGAGCATGGCCGCTGCGGCTGCAGGTTCTACGAAAAAGACGCTGATAAAAAAGCATAAACAGCCATGGCAAAAACTGCCGCAGGAAAGAATCTGTCTTTCCCGCGGCAGCTTTTTTAGTTTCGTTAGCTTAGCATTCCGCCTGCTGTACCAGATGCAATACACAGAATCAGCGTTGTAATCAAATGTGTCCAGTCTCCGGAAAGTCCCTTGTACAAAAGCAGAGATACGGCAAACAAAATGACAAAGTACAGCACTCCCATCAGGCATCCCCACAGGAATTTTTTGCTTTTTGTCCTTTTTCCAATCAAAAATCCGCCCAGAAAGCCGCTGATAATATATACGGCAATCAGCCAGGCCTTGCTTACCATCTCGCCCGGCTCCATTTTATAAAGCACCAGAGCCAGTAAAAGGAGCAGAACGAATGTGACAAGATACATCACAAACAGGATTTTGATAAAATCCATTACGAGTGTCCGTTCTTTTTCTATTTTCTGCATAAAAGATTCCCCCTCTGGGATCACTATATGATCCGGAGGGGGAAGTTATCCCTTTTTTCCAAAAAAATTACAATTCACAGTTTCCTACGGTTCTGGGGAAGGGTACTACGTCACGGATATTGCCCATTCCGGTCAGATACATCACACAGCGCTCAAACCCAAGCCCAAACCCTGCATGGCGCGCTGTGCCGTACTTACGGAGGTCCAGATAAAACCTGTAATCCTCTTCGTTTAAGCCCAGTTCCCTGATGCGCTCCAAAAGCTTGCCATAGTCGTCCTCTCTCTGGCTTCCGCCGATAATTTCTCCGATTTCCGGCACCAGGCAGTCCACGGCTGCAACGGTTTTACCGTCGTCATTTAGCTTCATATAAAATGCTTTAATCTCCTTCGGATAATCGGTAACGAATACCGGACGCCTGAACACCTCTTCCGTCAAATAACGCTCATGCTCCGTCTGCAGGTCTGCGCCCCAGGAAACCTTATAATCAAACCTGTCATTATTTTTCTCTAAAATTTCTACTGCTTCTGTATATGTGACACGGGCAAACTCAGAATTGGCTACGTGATTTAAGCGGTCAAGCAGGCCCTTATCTACAAAGCTGTTGAAAAACTGCATTTCCTCCGGCGCATGCTCCAGCACATACCGGATGATGTATTTGAGCATACTCTCTGCAAGTATCATATCATCGTTTAAATCTGCAAAGGCGATCTCCGGCTCGATCATCCAGAACTCAGCCGCATGGCGTGTCGTATTGGAATTTTCCGCCCGGAAGGTCGGTCCGAATGTGTAAATATTTTTAAACGCCATCGCATACGTTTCGCCGTTTAACTGACCGCTGACCGTAAGATTCGTGGGCTTGCCGAAGAAATCCTTTGTATAATCCGCCTCTCCCGCTTCGTTCTTAGGAATGCTGTTTGGATCCAATGTCGTCACGCGGAACATCTCTCCTGCCCCTTCACAGTCGCTGCCGGTAATAATCGGCGTATGCACATATACAAAATCTCTCTCCTGAAAAAATTTATGAATCGCATAGGCAATCAGGGAACGCACGCGGAATACCGCTTCAAATGTATTTGTCCTCGGGCGCAGATGCGAAATCGTACGCAGGTATTCAAACGTATGGCGCTTCTTCTGAAGCGGATAATCCGGCGCAGATTCGCCTTCAATCACAACCTCATCCGCCTGGATTTCAAACGGCTGCTTCGCCTGCGGCGTTGCTACCAGCTTTCCTGTAACAATCACGGCCGCTCCCACATTCAGCTTCTCCACTGCTGCAAAATTCTGCAGCGCATCATGGTACACAACCTGCAGCGGCTCAAAAAATGTTCCGTCATTCACCACAATAAATCCAAAATTCTTAGAGCTGCGAATGCTCCTTACCCATCCGCCGATGGTCACTGTCTGATCGATATAATCCTCTTTTCTCCGGTATAAATCCCGGATGTTTGTAAGCTCCATGTCTTAATCTCCTTTTGCCCCGTATAGTTACTGTGTATCCTTTGCCGCTTCTGTCCCGCCTGTCTCCGCCGGGGCCTCTGTGTCTGCCGCTTCTGTCTCCGGCGCTTCCTCCGCCTTCGTATAGGTTACCTTCGCCTGATCCACCACCAGGCTGAGCGCTTTATTATCCACATAAACCCTTCTTAAATATTCCTCTCCGGACGCCTGATCGGGGCCGTAGTTCTCATATACCTCTTCAGCCGTAGTAAATCCGCCGTTTGTCATAATATTGGACACATGATCATTAAAGCCCTCCTGATCAAATTCCACATTCTCTTTTTTGGCAATGGCCTCAAATATCAGCTCCTGCGTCAGATTCGTCTCTAAATACTCCTTGCTCTGGTTTTCAAATTCTTCCTTTGTCATATTGTAATTGCTCTGCAAAAATTCATCCAAATCCGTTCCGTCCGAGCAATACTGCTTTGCAAAGCCATCCACGTATTCCTCCAGCCTTGCCTCCAAAAGCCCCTCCGGAAAACCGGATACGCTGCACCGATCCAGCAGCACCTCGATCACGGCGGAACGTGTATCGGATTCCTTCTTCGCTTCTGCCTCCTGCTCTAAGTAGGAGCGGATATCTGTATGAAACGCCTCTACGCTTTCTGCCCCGAAATTCTCCGTTACAAATGCATCATCAATCTCCGCCGCATTTACCGGCTTCTGAATGGAATTTACCGTAAATGTAAATGTCACCTTCTGTCCCTTTAAATCCTCTGCCTGATAATCCTCCGGGAACGTTACGTCCCAGTCAATGGTATCACCGACATTTGCCCCGATCAGCCCGTCGGAAAAGCCGTCAATAAAGCCGTTCCCCATCGTCGGGTTGGAATTTGTCGCGGTATCAATCAGCTGATTCTGTGCGGTTCCGCCTTCAAATGCTTCCCCGTCCTTCTTGCCGACATAATCCACATTTACAACATCGCCCTTTTCCACCACTGTTTTAGAATCATCTGCCTGATATGGACTGTAATAAGAAACCATCTGCTCCACATAGCTGTTCACGCTCTCGTCATTTACCTGATAATCTGCTTCGTTCAGGGTTACCTCAATCGTCTTGTAATCCCCCAGCGTCACATAATCATCCACATCGTAAGCAATATCCACACTGCTTGTTCCGCTGCCTGCTTCCGTCCCTTCCTCCAATAAGGCCTCTGTGTTTGTTCCGCTGCCAGGAGCTCCGCAGCCTGCGGCCAATGTCATTGCTGTACATACAAATAAAGTTATTACTGTTTTTCTCTTCATTTTTTACCTCTCATACTTGTAATTTGATTCATTGCATCCTAACCCATTATGCCATTCGGCGTTTTATAAGGTATACCCATAAACATACCATATTTTATCGTAAAATAAAAGGTTTTATTGCTTTTTCTTGCATTTAATGTTACAATATTTTCTGAATTGTATACAGGGTGCCCTGTTTTTCGCATCCTAAAGGCATTTTTTACCGACAAACATAAGGAGGAGTTGTATTGTGTCAACAGTTACGATCGTGCTACTGGTAATCACCGTCATCTTGGTCATTGGCCTGGTTGTCTTGTACTTTGTAGGGAAGAAGCTTCGGAAGCGGCAGGAGGAGCAGCAGGTACAGCTGGATGCAGCCGCCCAGACCGTTTCCTTGCTGATCATTGACAAGAAGAAAATGAAGCTTAGAGATTCCGGTCTTCCTCAAAATGTAATAGAACAGACTCCAAAGCTGATGCGAGGCTCTAAGGTTCCGGTTGTCAAGGCCAAGGCCGGCCCCAAAATTATGACCTTTCTCTGCGATGCCGCTATTTTTGACAGCATTCCGGTCAAAAAAGAAGTCAAAGCCGTAATCAGCGGCCTCTACATTACGTCCGTCAAAGGACTGCGCGGCCCTATTGCCTCTGCAGCCCCGGTCAAAAAGAGTCTTGGAGCCAGGCTGCAGCAAAAGTACCGAGAAACCAGCGCAAAATTACAGAAATAGCAGATACTGCCGCACCAGAAAGCCCTGCGCTTTTGGTTCGGCAGTATTTATCTGCAGTACGTTTCTCAGGAACAGATACGAAAATCCTTGCTGTCCTTCGAACGAATTGCCATTCTGATATTGCAGTTTGCCAGATGCTCATAATTTAACTCCAAAGCATATTCCACCTGGACCCGGATATCGTTTTCCTCCTCATGGATGTCAATATTTTTCGCATGGATTCCCAGCATCAGGCTTCCGTAAGGTGTATCGTAGCAGGTGACATTTTTTTTGTTCTTTTCAAATGTCATATGCACGTTTGCAACGCCTCTTTTGATGATGTCCACGCAGTCCTCCTGCAGCTTGATGATATTTCTCGTCGTCCCGTCAAACCCTTCGATAATTTCATCGTAAATCACATAGTGCTTATTGTTCTTCTTATAGTAATCTCCTGCCGTGATTACCTCAATCGGTTCTAAATCCCCTTCCTCCTGCTTTGCAAACTGCATTCCCCGAATTGTTACGAGTACCTCTTTTTTCATATGTAATCTCTCCTGTTTGTTTTGTCTGTCTATATTATAAAGTATTTGGGAAGGAAATGCAATTCTCCTATTTATGGGAGAAAAAAGTAACAGCGAAGCCGCAGGCCGAACTGTTACAGTAAAAAGAACAGCCCGGCATAATCCCGGGCCATCCTCCTCTTATTTACTTTTCTCGATTTTATTGGTAGTTCACAATCTTCCCAAAATCAGCCTTCAAAGAAGCTCCGCCTACTAATCCGCCGTCAATATCCGGTTTGCCGAACAGCTCTGCCGCATTACCTGCGTTTACGGAGCCGCCGTACTGGATGCGGATGGCTTCTGCCGTCGCTTCGTCATACACTTCCTTGATGCAGTTACGGATTGCCAGGCAAACCTCCTCTGCCTGATCGGAGGTAGCCGTCTCGCCTGTCCCGATCGCCCAGATTGGCTCGTAAGCAATCACTGCCGTCTTCGCCTGATCTGCCGTTACGTTCTGGAACGCAATCTTAATCTGCATACGAATCCAGTCGATGTAAATGCCCTGCTTCCGCTGCGTTAAGGACTCGCCGCAGCAGATAATCGGCGTAATGCCGTGCTCAAATGCCTTTAATACTTTCTTATTCACGGTTTCGTCTGTTTCCGCGAAATATTCCCTTCTCTCGGAATGGCCGATGATGACATATTTCACGCCCGCGTCCACCAGCATATTCGGGGCGATTTCACCCGTGTATGCGCCGCTCTCTTCAAAATACATATTCTCGGCGCCAATCTGGATATTCGTGCCTTTTGCCGCTTCCATTGCCGGGATAATGTCGATCGCCGGTACGCAGAATACTACGTCCGCTTCGTCGTTTGCTACCAATGGGGTTAATTCTTTTACCAATGCAACTGCCTCGCTGGGAGTTTTATTCATCTTCCAGTTACCGGCAATAATTTTCTTCCTTGCCATTTTATCTGATCTCCTTTTATTTTTTATGCCTTCGGTCTGCTTATCGCCAAGCGCCGGGATATTCCCCTTGCTAAACGCTTTACTTATCGTCTGCCGCTACTACGCCCGGAAGCTCCTTGCCCTCTAAGAATTCTAAGGATGCGCCGCCGCCTGTGGAAATATGGCTCATCTTATCGCCAAAGCCCAGCTGGTTGACTGCTGCCGCGGAGTCGCCGCCGCCGATAATGGTAGTTGCATCCGTCTCTGCAAGTGCTTTTGCTACGGCAATCGTGCCTTCTGCGAGGATCGGGTTCTCGAATACGCCCATCGGCCCGTTCCATACAACGGTCTTCGCTGTCTTAACGGCCTCGGCGTACATTTCCTGTGTCTTCGGGCCGATATCGCATCCTTCCCTGTCTGCCGGCATCTCTTCTACCGTACAGGTCTCTACGTCGATCTTCGCGTCGATCGGGTTCGGGAACGCGGCTACGGTTACGGAGTCTACCGGGAGCAATAACTTCTTGCCGAGCTTCTCTGCTTTTTCGATCATTTCCTTGCAATAGTCAATTTTGCTGTCGTCTACTAAGGAATTACCGATTTCATAGCCTTTTGCCTTTAAAAAGGTATATGCCATACCGCCGCCGATGATTAAGGTATCGCATTTCTCCAGCAGATTGGAGATTACGTTTAACTTGTCTGCAACCTTTGCGCCGCCTAAGATGGCTACGAACGGCCTCACCGGATTTTCTACGGCATTGCCGAGGAAATCAATTTCCTTCTGCATCAGATAACCGACTGCATTCTCGCCGCCCTTTGCGGTAATGCATTTGGTAACGCCTGCAACGGAAGCATGCGCCCTGTGGGAAGAACCGAATGCGTCGCATACATAAACGTCTGCCAGATCTGCTAATTCCTGGCTGAACGCTTCGCCGTTCTTCGTCTCCTCTGCACCGCGGAAACGGGTATTCTGCAGAAGGACTACGTCGCCGTCCTTCATATCGGCTACTGCCTTGGTCGCCGCTTCGCCGGTTACATTATAATCAGATACGAAAACAACCTCTTTGCCAAGCTTCTCTGTCAGCCTTTCTGCAACCGGAGCCAATGATTCGCCTTCGTTCGGGCCGTTCTTTACCTTGCCGAGATGCGAGCAAAGAATGACTTTGCCGCCGTCGCCAATCAGCTTCTGGATGGTCGGAAGCGCTGCATTGATACGTGTTTCGTCTGTAATTTTGCCTTCCTTTAAGGGTACATTGAAATCGCACCTTACCAGGACGCGTTTACCTGCTACGTGAATGTCGTCTACTGATTTTTTGTTTAATGACATGAGTGATGTCCTCCTTGTGATTCTCTTTGATAAAATCCTGCCCGAAGGGCTTTTCCCGCAGCAGCCGGCTGCAAAATCAGCCCCGCCGCGAAAAAAGGATCCGGTCCATACAGACCGGACCCTTTGTGAGTCTTAACCCGCAGGATCTGTCCAAACACACATCCTGCGGTTAACCGTATGCGCACTCTGGCAGCCTGTCGCTTAAAAAGTAGCCTGCCGTGCGCGGGTAACCAGAGATTATGCTAACTCTGAGAAGTATTTGATTGTACGAACCATCTGAGATGTGTAGCTGTTCTCATTGTCATACCATGAAACAACCTGAACCTCATACAGATCATCGGAAACCTTGCTTACCATCGTCTGAGTCGCATCAAATAAAGAGCCATAACGCATTCCAACGATATCGGAAGAAACGATTTCATCCTCGTTGTAGCCGAAGGACTCATTTGCTGCTGCCTTCATTGCGGCATTGATGCCTTCTACGGTAACATCAGCCTTATTAACAACTGCTGTTAAGATTGTGGTAGAGCCTGTCGGTGTCGGAACACGCTGTGCGGAACCGATTAATTTGCCGTTGAGCTCCGGAATAACAAGTCCGATTGCCTTTGCAGCGCCTGTGCTGTTCGGAACGATATTCACTGCTGCTGCACGAGATCTTCTCAAATCGCCTTTTCTCTGCGGTCCGTCAAGGGTCATCTGATCGCCTGTGTAAGCGTGGATGGTAACCATAATTCCGGACTGGATCGGTGCATATTTGTTCAATGCGTCAGCCATAGGAGCTAAGCAGTTTGTAGTACAGGAAGCTGCGGAAATAATCGTATCGTCTGCCTTTAAGGTCTCATGGTTGGTGTTGAATACGATGGTCGGAAGATCGTTTCCTGCCGGAGCGGAAATAACGACTTTACGTGCACCGGCATTGATATGAGCCTGAGCCTTTGCCTTGCTGGTGTAGAAGCCGGAGCACTCTAATACAACGTCAACCTTTAAGTCACCCCATGGGCAGTTGTTTGCATCCGG
>CANDKL010000031.1 GCA_947385255.1 uncultured Roseburia sp.
TACACAGTAGAGAACACTCTTTCCCTACACGACGCTCTTCCGATCTAACCGATTCTTCCGATACCGCAGAAGCCGGCACGCCGCTCGCGGGCACTGCCTGTGCATACGTGGAAACTGCATTCCCCGCCAGGCTCGCCGCGGTCATTGAGACGCACAGCAGTCCGGCCAGGCAGCGTTTCCATAGCTTTGAATATTTCATCATTTCACTCTCCTTTGTTTTAACTGTTAAAAATTCTATTTTCCCCGTTTGCTTCCTTCCCTCCTCTCTTTTTGTCCTTTCAGATTTTGGATTCTCTTCCCCGCGCGTTTCGTTTCCCCTGTGAAAAGCCGGCATCCAAAAATTCCGAATTTTTTTGGAAAACCACCAGAATTTGGTTCATTATAACACATTCAAAAATAAAATAATAGACTGTGCCACGAAAGTTGCACAACAATCAACATGGGCGGGCACATGCCTATCATACCCGGATGGGTGCGAAAGAACGGAGGGCGATGCAATGTATGTTACATATCAGGATTTAATCCAGATCGGTATATTCATTGTCGCCCTTGCGAATTTGATTGATCAGGTTTACAAGGGAAAAAGAAATAGCCGCCACTACTACCAATAGCGACGGCTTACCCCTATTGTAATATGACTGTGAAATGCAACTATTGAACTCACCCCTCTTTTCATATATAATCTACCCATAGAAAGAAACACTTTTCCTACAGATCCAAATCATAAAGGGAGGCTTTCCCATGAGCACTTTAGACGCAACCGTATCCATGCTCGAAGCAATGCCGGAAGACGCAAGAATCAAAGTCATGGAATTCACCCAAAAGCTATTCACATCCAGGAAACCCGCAAACCCATTCGTACCGGTCAGCCAGGAACAAATCCTTTCCGACCTTGCCGAATCACGCCAGCAGATCTCCGACGGCAAAGGCCTTGACATGAAAGATGCACTGAAAAGAATTGGTAAGCAACATGAATTCATTTGACGTAATCATCTCACCAAAAGCGCTGTCCCAACTAAACGACTACATCGACTACTTACAGTACACTCTGCTGAATGACTAGGCAGCCTGCAACGTATGGCAGGATGCCCTGGAAACACGCGACAAGCTTTCAAGAGTCGCCGACAGCCTGAAATTCTGTGCATACCCCCAATTAAAAAAACACGGCTACCGCATCATCCATTTCATGCGGCACCACTACCTCATGCTTTACCGGATAGAAGGCACAACCGCTTATGTAGATGCCATATACCACCGGCTCCAGGATTATGAAAATAATTTTGCGGATGAATTAGACCAATAAACCCCCGAAGGAGCACCGCTCCCTGGGGGTTTACTTTCTTCAAAACGGAACAAAACCTACATTGCCTTCACGTCAATCCTTGTCAACGCCTTGCGCAGCGCAAACTCTGCCCTTGCCAGATCCACATCCGCAGCCTTCGCCTGCAAGCGGTCCTCAGCCCTCTTCTTTGCAGCCTCAGCCCGCGAAACGTCAATTTCATCCGGCCATTCCGCAATTTCCGCCAAAAGCGTCACCGCGTCCGGCAGCACCTCGGCAAACCCGGCATGTACGGCCGCAATTTTTTCGCCGCCCGCCTCATGCACGATAACTGCCCCCGGCGCAAGCACGGTCGTTAATGGGATATGGTTTTTGTATACGCCAAGCTGCCCGGAAGTAGAGTTAAATTCTATCATTTCCGCTTCCCCGGTGTAAAAGACGCGGTCCGGCGTAATGATTTTTACAGGAAACATTTTTTCATTTTCTGCCATACCATCACCCCTTACTTCATACGGGCGCGTACTTCATCAATGGTTCCTGCATTTAAGAAATGGCCTTCCGGCACATCGTCTAACTTACCTTCGAGGATTTCTTTAAATCCGCGCACGGTTTCCGCAATCGGGACGTACTTTCCGTCCATGCCGGTAAACTGCGTCGCTACGGAGAACGGCTGCGACAGGAAACGCTGTACTTTTCTGGCGCGGTTTACGACCAGCTTGTCGTCCTCGGACAATTCGTCCATACCGAGGATTGCGATAATATCCTGCAGCTCTTTGTATTTCTGCAAAATTTCCTGTACGCCGCGGGCTACGTCAAAGTGCTCCTGCCCTACGATACGCGGGTCTAAGATACGGGAAGTCGAACCGAGCGGGTCTACCGCCGGGTAAATGCCAAGCTCTACGATGGAACGTTCCAGTACGGTCGTCGCGTCGAGATGCGCGAACGTCGTCGCCGGGGCCGGGTCGGTTAAGTCGTCGGCCGGCACGTAAACGGCCTGGACGGATGTAATGGAACCGCTCTTTGTGGATGTGATACGCTCCTGTAAGGCGCCCATTTCCGTCTGCAGCGTCGGCTGGTAGCCTACGGCGGAAGGCATACGCCCTAAGAGGGCGGAAACTTCCGAACCTGCCTGTGTAAAACGGAAAATATTGTCGATGAATAACAGCACGTCTTTTCCGCCTTTGTCACGGAAATACTCCGCCATGGTAAGCCCGGTTAAGCCTACGCGCATCCTCGCTCCGGGCGGCTCGTTCATCTGGCCGAATACCATCGTTGTCTTGTCGATAACGCCGGATTCTTTCATTTCATAGTAGAGGTCGTTCCCTTCACGGGTACGCTCGCCTACGCCGGTAAATACGGAATAGCCGCCGTGCTCGGTGGCGATGTTGTGGATTAATTCCTGAATCAATACGGTTTTGCCTACGCCTGCGCCGCCGAACAGCCCAATTTTACCGCCCTTTTGGTAGGGGCAGAGCAAATCTACGACTTTAATCCCGGTTTCAAGCATTTCCTGGGAGGTCGCCTGCTCTTCAAAGGAAGGCGCTTTTCTGTGGATTGGCCAGTATTCTACCTTTTTGGGGGCGTCAATCTCGTCGATCGGCTCGCCTAAGACGTTAAACATACGCCCTAAGGTGTTTTCGCCGACCGGGACGCTTATGGGTGCGCCGGTAGCCTCCGCATCCATACCGCGGACAAGCCCGTCGGTAGAACCCATGGCAATACACCTGACCGTATCGTCACCCAGATGCTGAGACACTTCCACAACCAGCTTTTTGCCGTCTTTCATGGTAATGTTGATTGCGTCGTTGATCTCCGGCAGGCTGCCTTCCGTGAACTTTACGTCCAGGACGGCGCCGATAATCTGAGTGATTTTACCTATATTCTTTTTTGCCATCTTTTTCTATCACTCCTTAATGTTATATGCATTCGGCACCGCTTAGGAGATAGCCGATGCACCTGCGATAATTTCTGTTAATTCCTGTGTAATCGAACCCTGACGGGCACGGTTGTATTTCAGTGACAAATCACTTATCATTTCTTCTGCATTGCTTGTCGCGGAATCCATGGCCTGCATCCTGGCGCCGTTTTCACTGGCGACTGCTTCTACCAGCGCGCCGTAGAATAAGCTTGTGATGTATTTTGGGATAATCATGTCAAGCGCTTCTTCGTCGTTTGGCTCATAATTCATCAGGATGTTGGAATCCGCTTCGTCCCCGCCGCCGCTAAGCTCGACCGGGAGCAGTTTCATTAATGTCGGTTCGTGGCTTACCGTATTTTTAAAATGCGTGTAAGCCAGATAGATTTCCCCGATTTCTTCGTTTTTATATGCGGTAAGCACTTTGCCGCAGACTTCGGCCGCGTCTTCGTAAACCGGGGCTTCGATGACGTCCGAATCGTCGGACGCAACCTGATATCCCCTGCGCTCTAACGCTTCCCGGCCTTTGCTGCCGATTGCGTAAATCACGACATCCTCTTTTTTAAAGCCGCTTTCGGTCACCAGCTTTACGACGTTGGAATTGTAGCCGCCCGCAAGGCCGCGGTTTGAGGTGATGACTACGACCGCTTTTTTGTCGGAGCCGGTCGGTTTTAAAAAGGGGTGCGCGATTGTGCCGGAACGCTTTAACATGGACGATACGGTTTTGTACATCGCGTTAAAATACGGGTTCGTCTCCTCCGCACGGTTTTTGGCCTTCTGCAGTTTGACGGTGGAAACAAGCTTCATGGCTTTTGTGATTTGCTGCGTACTCTGTATGCTGCTTCTTCTTCGCTTAATGTCCCTCATGGACGCCATATGATTTCACCGCCTTTACTGAAAGGATGCCTTACACTCTTCAATCGCTTTGACGAGCGCGTTCTCATTATCCGCCGTCAGCTCTTTGGTGGAGCGGATGGACTCTAAGATTTCCGGATACTTCGTGTCAATATAGTCAAACAATTCCGCCTCGAAACGTAAGATATCCTCTACCGGAATGTCAATCAGGTATTTCTTGGTCGCCGCGTAAATGATGACAACCTGGTTCTCGACCGGCATCGGCTGGTACTGCGGCTGTTTTAAGATTTCGCGGATACGCTCGCCCTGCGCAAGCTTTTCTTTGGTGTCGTCGTCAAGCTCCGAACCAAACTGGGAGAATGCCGCAAGCTCGCGGAACTGCGCCAGCTCCACACGGATCGGGGCGGCAATCTTTTTAATCGCCTTGATCTGCGCCGCACCGCCTACGCGGGATACGGACAGGCCGGCGTTAATTGCCGGACGGAAGCCCGCGTTAAACATATCCGTCTCCAGATAGATCTGGCCGTCGGTAATGGAAATGACATTGGTCGGGATATATGCGGAAACGTCGCCCGCCTGCGTCTCAATGATCGGAAGCGCGGTCAGCGACCCACCGCCCAAGCTGTCGTTTAACTTCGCGGCACGCTCTAAGAGTCTGGAGTGCAGGTAGAAAACGTCGCCCGGGTATGCCTCGCGGCCTGGCGGCCTTCTCAGCAGTAAGGAGAGGGTACGGTACGCGGTCGCATGCTTGCTTAAGTCGTCGTAAACGACCAGCACGTCCTGCCCGTTCTCCATCCATTCCTCGCCGATGGCGCAGCCGGAATACGGCGCGATATACTGCAGCGGGGCAAGCTCGCTCGCCGTGGATGCCACGACGGTCGTATAGGACATCGCCCCGAATTCTTCCAGCGTTTTTACAATCGAGGCAACGGTCGAAGCTTTTTGGCCGATTGCCACGTAAATACATTTTACATCTTTGCCCTTCTGGTTGATGATCGTATCAATCGCGATGGCCGTCTTACCGGTCTGCTTGTCGCCGATGATAAGCTCGCGCTGCCCGCGCCCGATTGGGATCATGGCGTCGATGGCCTTGATACCCGTCTGTAACGGGGTGTCTACGGATTTCCTGGAAATAACGCCGCTTGCGACGCGTTCAATCTGGCGGAATTTATCGGTTTCAATCGGCCCTTTGCCGTCGATTGGCTGGCCAAGTGCGTTGACGACGCGCCCGCTCATGGCGTCGCCAACCGGAACTTCTACAACACGCCCGGTCGTCTTTACGGTATCTCCCTCGTTGATGCTCTTGCTGTCGCCAAGTAAAACGGCGCCAACGTTGTCTTCCTCTAAGTTTAATACCATTCCGTATACTTCACCAGGGAATTCTAAAAGCTCACCCTGCATTGCATTCTCTAAGCCGTGGATACGGGCAATCCCGTCCGCCACCTGGATGACAGTGCCCACATCCGCCACTTCAAGCTGCGCTGCATATCGTTTGATCTGCTCTTTGATCACAGAACTGATTTCTTCTGGTCTTAAATTCATGGAGCGCATTCACCTACTTTCAACTGAATTTTGGATAATTCCCGGGATAAGCCGTAGATTTTGGTGCGGATGCTGCTGTCTACGACACGGTCCTTTATCCGAATTACCATGCCGCCGATTATTGCGGCATCTACCTCATAGTGCATCTCAAATTCCACATAAGACGTCGTTTCGATAAGCTTACTGACAACATCCGCTTTTTGCTGCTTAGATAGCTCCATAGCCGTCGTCACATAAGCCGTTCCGATGTGCTTGGATTCTTTTACCTCCGTGATAAAATAATCGAGCACCGAATCAAATTCCGCAAAATGGCCCTTATCCACAATCATGCGCATAAGGCCGGTTATTTCGTCGGAAACCCTGCCTTTAAAGATGTCTTCTATGATTTTGATTTTTTCTTCTTTTACTATTTTGGGGTGGTTCATCAATTTGGAAATCTCCGTATGTTCTTCCAATACGGAGCGCACGCCCACAGCTTCTTCGTAAAACTCATCCATGCGCCCGGATTCTTCCGCGATTTCAAACAATGCATCACCATATGTTTTGGATACTAGCTTAGCCATGTCGAATCACCCATTTCTTTCAAAGTCTCTTCTACGAGCGAATTCTGAATGTTTGTATTTATGGAAGCAGCAACTGCCTTCTGTGCCATCAGGGATGCAATGGTAATCATCTCCTGTTTGACCTCGTCCGCCGCGCGCTTCTTTTCAAGCAACGCTTCTTCGTTTGCTCTTTGAATGATACGGACGGCTTCTGCCTTGGCATCCTCTATGATCTTCGCTTCGTTCTTTAATGCCTTCTGACGGGCTTCGCTTAAGATCTGCTCTGCTTCCTTGTCTACGTTTTTCAGCTTTCCTTCGTACAGCTCCTTGAGCTCTGCAGCGCCCGCCTTGTCGGCTAAGGCATCGTTAATATTTTTCTTAATGCCCTCCTGCCTGTCTTTTAACAGCTTGCGAACCGGGTTAAACAAAAGATAGCTCGCTAACAGAAATAATACGAACACAGATGCGCCGAACTGCACGGCATCTACCAAAAGCTGCATATCAAGTCCAAACAATCTGTCCATACTTTAGAAGTTCACCCTCCTTTCCATAATTTCGGCCTTACAATCAGCGTCCTCCTGCTTCCACGCAATCCACTGCGCCAAAGGAGAAGATTCTGAAGGGATTACCATGTCAGCGGTTTTACGAAAAGTAAGAGAATAGCAACGAGCAAACCATAAAGACCGGTTGTCTCTGCTACGGCCTGCCCCAATAACATCGTAGAAGTAATGTCCGATTTTGCACCCGGATTGCGGCCTACTGCGCTTGCCGCATAACCTGCTGCGATACCCTGCCCGATACCAGGTCCGATACCTGCGATAACCGCAAGGCCGGCGCCAATTGCTGAACACGCTAAAATCAAATCGTTTCCTGAAATATTCATAATAAATTCCTCCTAAAATAAATTAAATTATTCTGAATCAATTGCCTGATTGATGTATGTCATTGTCAACATACAAAATACATAAGTCTGAATTGCTCCGGAGAACAAATCAAAATACACATGCAGTACAGATGGCCAGAAGGTTGCAATCCAGCCAAGCAGCCCGTAAACCAGCGCCATAATAATCGTCCCTGACAAAATATTGGCAAAAAGACGAAGCGACAGGGAAACCGGCACCGCCAAATCACTGATAATATTAATCGGCGCCCAAATCGGCCACGGATCGCACAGTCCCTTAAGCACGCCTGACACATGCTGATGCTTGAATTTGTTAAAATGAATCAGGCAAAAGGTCATAACGCCTAAAGCGAACGTTACGCCATAATCTGCCGTCGGCGGCCTTAAGCCCATAATACCGGATATATTGCTCATCAGAATGAATATAAAAACGGTACTGATGTAATTGGCAAATTTTGCAGAATTAACACCCATAACTCCTTTTACCATATTGTCTAACATTTCCACAATCAGCTCTACCACATTCTGGAACCCGTCCGGCACTTCGCTGGCTTTTTTGATTTTCCGATTAGCGGCTATCATAAAGCCGATCAAAACGATCATTAAAATCAGCAAACATACATGCGTCGTCGTAATCCAGCAGGTCTGGCCAAATATTTCATAGGAAATCAGCCCATGGACCATGATGTCAATATCCGCGCCAGAAGCCATCAAAATTGCATTGCTCACATTCTCACCTCCTCTGTGTCATAGTTCTTCTCTTCCATTTCATGCTTTTTCGCCGCTTCTTCCTCCTTTCCCTGTAATTTCAATATAATTCTATGAAAAAATGGCTGTACATACGCAGCTATTTTCAATCCCATCACTCCCACAAAAGCGGCAATCGGATCGCCCAAGTGAAAATATACGGTACAAAAAAAAACCAGCACCACCACGGCATACCGCAGCAGCGACATTAGAATGATCCTTGCCTGGCTGCTGCCCAGGCTGACCGCATCCTCAATGACAAACGCCATATGGACTGCCATTCCGGCCGCGAGGCCGACGCCAATCCACAACCCGGTGGAATACATCAGCTTATCTCCCACCAGCCATATACCTGCAAACCACACCAGGACGCCATACAATAATATTGCCAGAATAAGCTCCGGCAGTACCTTATTCAGTCTTCTTAACATGCTTTGTATCCCTGTCGCTTTCCTGTTCAAAAATTTTCTTTGCCATCATATAAATATTGCGGAACCCGGCCAGCGCACCCATAATAAACAGGGGCGCCACAAGTATCATACAGTCAAATTTCCTGCCGAGGTATACCCCCAACATCGTACACATCAAAATCGGGACTATCATATTAAGCCCGAACTGCATCACCATCGTAAAAGACTGATAAACATTTTTCTTATATTTCATAGCCTTCCTCTCCATAATAGCTACAGCTCAAGGCAGATGCTGCGCTTCGTATGCTCATACCGGTAATAGCGCACGCCCGCGGCGTCTAGCATCCGTTTGGATGCAATCACCGACGGCGTATCCGCATACTTGTCACAGTCGTATACAATTGTTTTGATGCCTGCCTGGATAATCGCTTTCGCACATTCATTACATGGAAATAAGGAAACATAGAGCTTTGCTCCCTCTAAGCTTCCTCCTCGGTAATTTAATATCGCATTCAGCTCGCTATGGGCCGAATACAGGTATTTATTCTCCAGCGGCTCCCCTTCCCTGGCCCAGGGAAACAGGTCGTCCGAGCAGCCTCTGGGAAAGCCGTTGTACCCCATTGATAAAATTTTGTTGTCCTCGCTCACAATACAGGCGCCGACCTGTGTATTCGGATCCTTCGAGCGCATGGCCGACAGCATGGCCACCCCCATAAAGTATTCGTCCCAGCTGATATAATCCTGCCTTTTGCCTTCCAAAGCATTTGCCTCCCTGACTCAAAATACAAATCTATGCTATCTCGTACCGAAAATACGATCGCCGGCATCGCCAAGCCCCGGCACAATATAGCAATTTTCATCCAATCGGTCATCCAGCGCACCAATATAAATATCTACATCCGGATGATCCTCCTGCATCCGCTTCACACCCTCCGGTGCTGCAATAATGCACATAAAATGAATGTTCCTCACACCCTTTTCCTTGAGCATGCGGATTGCCTCCGCGGCAGAGCCTCCGGTCGCAAGCATCGGATCGACGACAAACGCTTCCCGCTCCGAGCAGTCCTCCGGCAGCTTACAGTAATATTCCACCGGCTCCTTGGTCTTTGGATCGCGGTAGAGCCCGATGTGCCCCACCTTTGCAGCCGGTATCAAATTTAACATCCCGTCTACCATGCCAAGCCCCGCACGCAAAATCGGGATTACCGCCAGCTTCTTGCCCTGTAATTCCTTCACGGTGGCAGGGCAGATCGGCGTCACAATTTCCACATCGGTCAGCTTTAAATTCCGGGTTGCTTCGAAGCACATCAGCATCGCAATTTCACTGACCAGCGTACGAAAATCCTTGGAACCTGTTTCTATTCTGCGCAGCCATCCTATTTTATGCTGGATCAGCGGATGATCCATAACGATTACCTTTGACATTATGATTCTCCCTCATTTAAAATATTCGCCAGCTTCTTAATCGAAGAAAGCAGCGTTTCATAACACAATCCGTACATCTGGAGCGTCCCTCCGTACGGGTTTACAATCTCAAGCTCATCCCCCACAAATTCCGTCAGCACATGCACATGCTCCGGATCTGCCTCCCCGAACATCTCCAGCACCTTCTGGCGCTGCCTGCCCTCCATTGTCAGTACCAGGGTATTCCCTTCGATATCCTCTGCCGTAAGCGGACTCGACATATAGCCCTCCACAGGCAGACCGTTGCTGATAAGCACCGCTTCTGCCTTCTGGTTCATCGGCTCCGGAAACAGCACGACCAGTCCCCGCGGCAAAATCTCCGGCCGCTGCTTAAGCCGGATGCTTCGCAATATCGCAGCTGCCATTGGTTCCCTGCAGTCCCCGCTCTCCGCTACAAATACAATCCTGTTATACATGCTCCGTATCCCCCTGCCGCAAAGCTACACGCTAAGGACCTGATGTCCTGCCGCTTTTAACAGCCGGTTCATAATAGCCTGTCCCATCCTCGGCGTAGCAAAGCTCTCCGAATAAATAATATCTGCTTGATCCTCATCAAATTCCCTTAAAATCCGATACAAATGCTTTGCAATGGCTTCCTCGTCCTCCCGGGATCCGATGCTGCGGATCACATCTCCCCGATATGCTGCGGCCGTCTCGTCGGTTCCGATAATGCCGACCCGTTTTCCATGTGCCTGCATTCTTTCTGTCAGGTCATTGATCCGCTGTATCACCGCTTCCCTTTCACCGTCCACTACCACCAGCTCCGCCTTCGGCGCATAGTGCCGGTACCTCATTCCGGGCGCCTTCGGCCTGATACCGGAATCGGCGGAAAGAATACCCGGATCCGTCCGCACAGTGCCTACCGCTTTCTTTAGCATGGCTTCGGTAATATACCCCGGCCTCAAAATCACGGGAATCTCCTCTGTCAGATCGATAATCGTCGATTCAATGCCAATGCCCACCTCGCCGCCATCCAGAATCATGGGAATCCTTCCCTCCAAATCCGCTGCCACATGCGCAGCCAGCGTCGGGCTGGGACGGCCGGACGTATTGGCGCTGGGCGCTGCAATCAAACGGCCGCTCTCACGGATCAGCGCCAGCGCAATCGGATGCTTCGGCATGCGGACTGCCACGGTATCCAGCCCGCCTGTCGTCTCGCAGGGGACTGCGGCATTCTTTTTTACAATCATGGTAAGCGGACCGGGCCAGAACGCATCCGCCAGCCGCTCCGCCTCCCCCGGCACCTCTTCGGCAATACGCCGCAAATCGGCAAAACGGGAGATATGCACAATCAGAGGATTATCCGAGGGTCTGCCCTTCGCTGCATATATTTTCCTGGATGCATCCGGATTCTGCGCATCTGCGCCAAGTCCATACACTGTCTCCGTCGGAAATGCAACCAGGCCGCCGTTTCGGATGATCTCCGCCGCTTCCCGGATCCTGCCCAAATCCACTGCATCGCTGTTTATCTTATAAATTTTTGTTCTCATTTATCCAATATATCACATTTATATAAAAATGTGAAGCGTTTTCAAATTTCTTCCTGCCGCAAAGTTTTATTCGGACGTAACAGTGAAGCCGCAGGCTGAACTGTTACATTCGGACTGCCATTCGGCCGCAAGCAAAAATGTGCCGCGGGCCGACAGGTCTGGTCCGTTCCCAGCCTGCCCGTCTGCAGCACATCCCTTTCGTACGTATTTTTATTCTGTAAACAGCGGAGTCGAATAATACCTGTCCCCGGTATCCGGCAGCAATACCACAATGGTCTTGCCTTGATACTCCGAACGCTTCGCAACCTGTATCGCCGCATGCAGCGCCGCCCCGGAGGAAATTCCCACCAGCACGCCTTCCTTTTTCGCCATCAGCCGGCCGGCCGCAAACGCATCCTCATTCTCCACCGGAATCACCTCGTCATAAATATCCAAATTTAAAACCTCCGGTAAAAATCCGGCTCCGATCCCCTGGATCTTATGCGGCCCGCTTCTTCGCTCTGAGAGTACCGGAGAGCCGGCCGGTTCTACGGCTATGATTTTTACAGCCGGATTTTTTGATTTCAGATATTCTCCCACACCGGTCAATGTACCTCCTGTGCCCACGCCCGCAATAAAGCAATCTACCCCTCCGTCGGTATCCTCCCAGATTTCCGGACCGGTGGTTTTCTTATGTATCGCCGGATTTGCAGGATTTTCAAACTGTCCCGGAATAAAGCTGCCCGGTATTTCCCTGGCAAGCTCCTGCGCTCTCGCAATTGCGCCCTTCATCCCCTTAACGCCCTCCGTCAGCACCAGCTCCGCTCCGTACGCCTTTAAAATATTCCGCCGCTCCACACTCATCGTCTCCGGCATCGTCAAAATCACGCGGTAGCCTTTCGCGGCCGCAATGGATGCAAGGCCAATCCCTGTATTGCCGGAGGTCGGCTCTATAATTACAGAGCCCTCCCGCAATATTCCCTTCTCCTCGGCATCCTCAATCATAGCCTTTGCAATCCTGTCCTTTACGCTTCCGGCCGGATTCAAGTATTCCAGCTTAACCAGAAGCGTTGCCTTAAGCCCCATGGCCTGCTCTACATTAACAGCCTCCATCAGCGGGGTATGGCCGATTAGACCTAACGTTCCCTTATAAATATTTGACATCCCGTTCTCCTTTCCGGTTTCTGTTACCTCGAATTTTCCTGATTATATTCCTATATTTCCTACTTGTCAACTAGTTTTTTTGGTTTTTGGCAAACAGTTCTCAACCCCGCAAAAAGTGACAAATAATATGATAGTTGCCTTTTCTTTTTCCATATATTAAAATAATCGCATAAAAGCGTCTGTTATCGAACAGGATAAAAAATGGAAAGGACCGATCCCTATGAGTTATGATTTAATGGTATTTGAAACAGCAAAAGCGCCTGCAGACAGAAATGAATTTATGAAATGGTTTGAACGGCAGACCCAATGGAACGAGGAGCACGATTACCAGTCTGTCAGCGTATCTTCGCCCGCCTTGCAAAGCTGGTTTATGGAAATGAAGGATACGTTTCCTCCCATGAACGGAGACTATGCTCCAGATGCGGATTTGTTTGATCATGATGAACATCTGGCAATCCATACGACGGATTACAGCATCGGACGGGAAATGATTTATGCCGCGTTCGCATGGCCGGTTGCAGAGGAAGCCTATGCGCAGGTTCGCAGCCTGGCCCAGAAGCACCATGTCGGTTTTTATGATGTGAGTTCTCCGGAGGGAGAGATTCTTTTTCCAAATGAAAACGGTCTCGGCCCCTGCCGTTAGCTGCCTCAGAAATTGCACGAACCGTTTGGGCTGTAAGGGCTTTTGGCTTCCCGATACAGCCCTAGAGCATGTACTTCAACGATAAATCTGCTTCAATATCTCCCAATCCGTGCCGTCCGGCAGGTAGTAGTATTCTTCTCTTCTATTGTCACCCCACACCCATAGTCTCATAAACCGATCGGACAATGTGATATACAATGTGCCTTCCGGTGTGTCGAGCAGCAGAGGCAGCGACGTTTCCTCTTGATCCAGTTCAGAAAAAGCATAATTTCCCGATATGCGCTCCACACGCCGGGCAGATAAATAGCGGTGCAGGGCAGCCTCATCGGTACAGACCAAATCCCCCCATTCCATATCTCTCAGAGCATACTGCTCTGCGGACCGGGACTGGTAAATCACTTCAGCGCCCGTACATTCCTGATATGCAAGAGTCACATAACCGCAGCTCATACACAGCAGGAAAAAGGAAAGTCCGACCACCAGTGCGCCGGATGTCTTCTTTTTCGGCTCAACCACGCTTTTCATCCGATAGCGCAGGGCACTGGCAGAAGCAGACAGGCATGTCGTAAATCCCCGTTCATCCCCGGCAGTCCTTAAAAGCAGCCCGGCATACCGGTGCTTGGTATCGTCGTCGGAATCCAGCAGCACCGTTTCATCGCAGCTCAGCTCCAGATCCTCAAAGCACCTTCTTTTGGCCATCCACATTAGAGGATTAAACCAACACATAGCCGAGCAAAAAACCAAAAAGAATTTATTCCAGGAATCCTCCCTGCCGATATGAATCAGCTCGTGGCGGAAAATAAGCGCCAGCTCTTCGGGCGTATAGTCCCGCTCCGGCAGTACCAGCCGGACAGACCGCCGAAACAGGCCAATAGACAGAGGCGTCCGGACGACGGGCGAGACCAGCGGCCGAAGCTTAAGCTTACATGCCCCGGCCGCTTCTACTTCCCGCTGCCAAATTTCCAGAGCTGCCGAATCCGTAATCGGAGCAGCATCCCGCAGGATACGCGCACGAAAGGCCCGATGGGAAATGATGTTTCCGCCCAAAACCGCCAGAAACCCAATCAACCACACGGCTAACAGAATCTGTATCAGAAGAAACGGAACCTCTATCACCCAGTAAAGCTCGGACATCTGCCCACAGTGCACCCAAATGATATAAAGATAATTGGGAAGCATCCACAATACAGCGCAGGCCCGTGCGCTGATGTGCCGCCGCAAAAAAGGCAGGATGGGCATCAGCAAAAGGTAGTACAGGCAGATATGAAGAAATACGCCAAAGCAAAAATCAAGCGTATCATACATAGCTGTTTTTGCATCGCCGAATAAGAGCGTGCAAAGCGGTATCAGCAGCACCGTCATCGGGAGCACTGCACCGGAAATATAAGGCAGATACCGCCCGGAGCTGTTTTCCTTACCGCTGTCATGCTTTCTCCGATCAAATATGATCCAGGCAAATTCCGCGCCAAAAATCAGAGATATCAATCCTTTGACAAGAAAATCTCTCGTCATAACGCCCCCCTCTCCAGCAGATCCCGCAGAAGAGCCAGCTCTTCCTTGGTCAGCCCGCTGTCACACAGAGCCTCGGCAAAAGCGGGCAGGCTACCGCCGCAGACCTTCTGCACAAAACGCCTGCTCTGTTGAGCCAGATAGTCCTGCCTCGCAACCAGAGGGATATACCGGGCGCTGCGGCCTCCCTTTTGAATCTGGACAAACCCCTTTTCCGACAGACGCTTGAGCACAGTCAGCAGGGTGGTCGGCGCCATTGGATGCGTGCCTTTTAAAATTTCGTTGATGTCTGCACGGGCCGCCGGAGGCTCACAGTCCCATATGGCCTGCATGACCTCCAGCTCGGCATCCGGCAAACGACGGATTGTAGTTTCCATACAAACAGCCCCTTTCTCTACAACTGTAAAATTTGGTTTATATTTATTCTACAGCAATAGACCAAAGATGTCAACAACAATTCCATCATTTTTTACTGTAATCACCTGCCGTTATTGACAGATGTTCTCAAAAACTTTCCGCTTTCTATCATCTCTTTAAATCTGATGAACCGGACAGCATACTTCTGTTACAAGTTCATCCGGATTCTGTGTAACATTCGGCGCCACATGATATACATTAATCATAGGACCTGTAAATTCATATCCATTTTCTAAAACCCATGCCGCCAGCGATGCATACACATCCGAAAACTGACTATAAGAACCTTTAAATGTTATACTTGCTACCGTCATCTCCGGCTCTGTAAAGAATATCACATTTTCCGTATTCTCATACCGCCCTTTTACTTCAATCTGAACCTCTACATCAACATCTCCTTCTTTAAATTCTTTATCATGGAGCTTCGCCATTGCCGGACCGCACGGAACCATTCCTGCATTTACTGTTTCAGAAAACAGAATGTGCCAAAGCATTCCTTCCTCTTCATATTTCGGAATTATCCTTCTCACACTGGCAACATATCTCTCCGGCATCTGTTTGATAATACAATTATACTTCATAATTCCATCCTTTCTCAGCCTTTCTAATGCTGTGTCCAGAGACTGTATCCGATGATGGATAATATCTTCCCCCTCTAAAAGCTGGGCTTTCTGAATCTGAAATATCTGCTCGATTTCCTTCGGATTGCTGCTTTTTAGAATCTCTGCAATCGCATTGCTTGCAAATCCCATATCTTTCAGGGCATTGATTTTTCCCATTACAAGAAGCTGCTCTTCGCTGTAATAACGATACCCTGTAAATTCATCTACCTTATCCGGTTTGAGCAGCCCCGTCTCATCATAATAGCGAAGCATTCGGATACTGACTCTGGATAGTCTTGAAAAATCGCCTATTTTTAACATTTTGTACCCCCATGGTTTCGTACATTTCTGAGCTCAATATCACTTTACTGCCTCTCATGGTGTGAGAGTCAATACCTTAATTTTTTCAGAATAAAGCACACCGTCTACAATCCTTTGTAGACAGTGTATTAAAATTCTGGAAGCAAAGGAATGTGGGATTAGATAGACAGATGCGTATCCCTGTTGAAAGAGGCGCACGTCTCCACATGCTGCGGCTCTGGCCGTTCTGTTTCCTGATGTTCTTCCTTCTCCGGTTTTGGCTGTTCTGTTTGCGCTGGTTCTGGCTTCGGCTGTTCCATTTCTGCCTGCCCCGGCTCTGACTTCTGGACATCATGTACATAAGCATAGGTTTTATCACTTTTTATCTTTATTTGT
>CANDKL010000032.1 GCA_947385255.1 uncultured Roseburia sp.
TTTGATTCCGACCTATAACGTCCTCCAAAATATTGTCATGCCCCTTTTGATGCGTGGCATGTCTTTAAAAGAAGCCAAACGCGACGGGATGGAAATTATAGAAATGCTGGGGCTTTCGGAGCGGATCGGCCATAAGCCGAATGAACTGTCCGGCGGCCAGCAGCAGAGGGTGGCAATTGCGCGTGCCTTAATCGGACAGCCGGCGCTGCTTCTGGCGGACGAACCGACCGGGGCGCTGGATAAAAGCAGCGGAAGGGAGGTGCTAAAGCTTTTTGGGCAGCTGAATGATATGGGGAACACGATTGTCATGATCACGCACGATCTGGAGGTGGCAGGGCACGCACGCCGGGTAGTCCATATTACGGACGGGGTGGTGGCGGGTGTTCGATGAAACCCATAAATATGGCGAAGAGCATCCAACTGCAAATCATGATCCGATGTCTGCAACAGCCGATATACCTGAAGGATTGTGAAATACAACTCTTCGAAGGAGGGAGGCAGTGTTTGCCGAAAACCAGCCCAGGACCAAAACGGAGTTTACATTTTAAAAAAGATCAAGTAGAATATACCTACTACAAAAAGGAGGCAGGATAGCGATGGAAAAATCAAAGGTATATTTTACAACGTTCAAAACGAGCTTCACGGAAAATCTTCTGCAAAAGCTGCGCAGGCTGATGATCAAAGCCGGATTCCAGAATATTGATTTTGAAGATAAGTACGCGGCGATCAAAATCCATTTCGGCGAGTATGGCAATCTGGCATTTTTGCGCCCGAATTATGCGAAGGTGGTAGCCGATCTCGTAAAGGAGGGCGGCGGAAAGCCGTTTCTGACGGACTGCAATACGCTTTATGTCGGCAGCCGGAAAAATGCGATTGACCATCTTGACACCGCATATGCGAATGGATTTTCACCGATGACAACCGGATGCCAGGTGATCATTGCAGACGGATTAAAGGGGACGGATGAGGTACTGGTTCCGGTTGACGGAGAATATGTGAAGGAAGCAAAGGTAGGGCGTGCGCTGATGGATGCGGATATCCTCATTTCCCTGACACATTTTAAAGGGCACGAGGCGACCAGCTTCGGCGGCGCCATCAAGAATATCGGAATGGGCGGCGGCTCCCGCGCCGGCAAGATGGAAATGCACAGCGACGGTAAGCCGAGCGTGACGGCAGAGAAATGTATCGGATGCGCAAGCTGTACCAGGGTCTGCGCACATACCGGCGTTACGCTCATCGACAAAAAGGCAGTGATTGATCATGACAAATGCGTAGGCTGCGGACGCTGCATCGGCGTCTGTCCGAAGGATGCGATAGAGGCGACCTTCGATGCTTCAAATAAGAGGCTGAACTGTAAAATGGCAGAGTATGCCAAGGCAATCTGCCAGGGCAGGCCCTGCTTTCATGTGGCATTAGTCTGTGACGTTTCACCGAACTGCGACTGCCATGCGGAAAACGATATCCCAATTATCCCGGATGTCGGCATGTTTGCGTCATTTGATCCGGTTGCGCTGGATGTTGCATGCGCAGACGCCTGCAACCGCCAGCCGATTATTGAAGGAAGCGTTCTGGCGGAGAACCATAAGAAGCATGCAGAGGGGCCGCACGGCGATCACTTCCATATGACGCACCCGGATACGGAATGGGAAAGCTGCATTGAGCACAGCGTCAAGATCGGGCTCGGAACCAATCAATATGAGCTGATAGAGATATGAGAAAAAACGAATCCCCGGATTGTACGGCAATACAGTTCGGGGATTCGTTTCTTTGCCCATCAAAAGCCCGCATATCCCAATTTCCTATCCTCCCCTTGACAACCGCGAAAAATTATTGGAAAATGACAATATATAACGCATAAGAATCTGAACCAAAAGGCAATGCCTGACGGGAAAGGCAAAAGAAGTATGCAAACAACAAAACGGACAGGAAGGAGATGCACATGGCAGCCAGAGTAGCCATTATTTCAATCGTGGTGGAAAACCCGGACAGTGTAAAGGATTTAAACCACATTCTCCACGAATACGGCAGCTTTATCATAGGAAGAATGGGTATTCCATATAAGAAGCGCGAAATCTCTCTGATCAGCGTCGTCATGGACGCGCCCGCAGATGCCATCAGCGCTATGACCGGCAAGCTCGGGATGCTGCGGGGGGTTTCCTCCAAGGTGCTCTATGCCAGACTGCAGGAGGTGTCCGATGCGTCGTCTGATTGATCAATTAAGCCGGCAGCGCCGCCTGACAAAGGAGGAATGGGTCACCTTGATTGCAGGGCAGCCGGAGCGGGACTATCTGTTTGCAAGGGCAAGGGAAACGGCACGACAGTATTATGGGAACGCCGTTTATACGCGCGGACTGATTGAATTTACCAGCTACTGTAAAAATAACTGTTTTTATTGCGGCATCCGGCGGGACAACCGCAGCGTAAAGCGCTACCGTTTAAGTGAGGAAGAGATCCTAAGCTGCTGTGAGCAGGGGTATGGGCTGGGCTTTCGTACCTTTGTGCTGCAGGGGGGTGAGGACGCCTTTTTTACAGATGAGCGTCTTGTACCGCTTCTTTCCGAAATCAAACGCCGCTATCCGGACTGTGCGCTGACGCTGTCGGTCGGAGAGCGGACAAAAAGCAGCTATCAGCGTTTGTTTGACGCAGGCGCAGACCGTTACCTGCTGCGGCACGAAACGGCGGACGCCGCGCATTACAGGGTGCTGCATCCGCAGGAAATGAGCTATGCAAACCGCAGGGCGTGCCTGCGGGCGCTTAAGGAAATCGGCTATCAGGTGGGCTGCGGTTTTATGGTAGGCTCACCCGGGCAGACGGCGGAGTGCCTGGCGGAGGATATGCTTTTTATTACAGAGCTCCGGCCGCAGATGGTCGGCATCGGGCCGTTTGTGCCGCACCATGAGACGCCGTTTGCCAGGGAAGCGGGCGGGACGGCGGAGCTTACCTTATATATGATTGCATTGTTACGTCTTTTAAAGCCGGATCTGTTATTGCCGGCGACGACGGCATTGGGTACCATTGATCCGGAAGGAAGGGAGAAGGGGATTCTGGCAGGAGCCAACGTAGTGATGCCGAATCTTTCCCCAACCGGGGTTCGGAAGCAGTATGAGTTATATGATAACAAAATATGTACCGGGGACGAAGCGGCAGAATGCCGCAGCTGCTTAAGCCGCCGTATGGAGCGCATTGGCTACCGGCTTGTGACGGACCGCGGAGACCCGGCGAAGGGACCAGGAGGAATCATATGTACAACGTAATGTCGCCGAAGGCGGAAGAATTTATCAGCCATGAGGAGATTTTGGAATGTCTTTCCTATGCCGAGGAGAATAAAAATAACAGGGAGCTGATTGAGCGGATTTTAGCGAAGGCCTCTGAGATGAAGGGGATTTCGCACAAAGAGGCCATCGTGCTGTTAGACTGTGAGCTGGAGGATTTAAATGAGAAAATCTATCAGCTGGCAGAGGCTATTAAGCAGGAATTCTACGGCAACCGGATTGTCATGTTTGCGCCGCTCTATCTGTCAAATTACTGCGTAAACGGCTGCAAATACTGCCCGTATCATTTGAAAAATAAACACATTGCACGTAAGAAGCTGACGCAGGAGGAAATTGTAAAAGAGGTAATGGCCCTGCAGGATATGGGGCATAAGCGCCTGGCGCTCGAGGCGGGCGAGGATCCGGTAAACAATCCGATTGAATATATTTTGGAGAGCATAGAAACAATATACCGTATTCAGCATAAAAACGGGGCGATCCGCCGCGTCAACGTCAATATTGCGGCAACCACCGTGGAGAATTACAGGAAGCTTAAGGACGCGGGGATCGGAACCTATATTTTGTTCCAGGAAACGTATCATAAGGAATCCTATGAGGATTTGCATCCCACCGGCCCCAAGAGCGACTACGCATACCATACGGAGGCAATGGACCGGGCGCGTGAGGCGGGCATTGACGACATGGGAATCGGCGTGCTGTTCGGATTAAATAATTACCGTTATGATTTTACCGGAATTATCATGCATGCGGAGCACATGGAGGCATACGGCGGCGTTGGGCCGCATACGATCAGCGTGCCGCGCGTCCGTAAGGCGGACGACATTGATCCGGATGTATTTGACAACGGGATTTCGGACGATACTTTTGCGAAGATCGTAGCCTGTCTGCGCATCGCCGTACCGTATACCGGAATGATTGTTTCCACCAGGGAGTCGCAGGAGAGCAGGGAGCGGGTACTGCACCTTGGCGTTTCCCAGATCAGCGGAGGCTCGCGTACCAGCGTAGGCGGCTATGCCAAGGAGGAAGCGCCGGAGGACAATTCCGCGCAGTTTGACATCAGCGATAACCGCACGCTCGACGAGGTGGTGCGGTGGCTGATGGAACTGGGCTATGTGCCGAGCTTCTGTACGGCGTGCTATCGTGAGGGCCGGACAGGCGACCGTTTTATGACGCTTTTAAAGAACCGGCAGATTATTAACTGCTGCCATCCGAATGCATTGATGACGTTAAAGGAATATCTGGAGGATTACGCTTCCCCGGAGACAAAGGCTATCGGAGAGAGGCTGATTGCAAAGGAGCTGCATAAGATTCCGAATGAGGTAGTGCGTAAGCGGGCGGCAGAGTATATCGATCACATACATTTGGGAAAACGGGATTTCCGTTTTTAGAAAAGGAGACGAAAACGTGGGCATGAATGAGACGCCGTCGGCAAACCGGGTGCATATCGGGATTTTTGGCAGGAGAAACGCAGGGAAGTCCAGCCTGATTAATGCAGTGACCGGACAGAGCCTTGCCATTGTATCGGATCGGAAGGGAACGACAACCGATCCGGTGAGCAAGGCTATGGAGCTTCTGCCGCTTGGCCCGGTTGTCCTGATTGACACGCCGGGCTTAGATGATGAGGGCGAGCTGGGAGAACAGCGCATTGCGAAAACGTATCAGGTGTTAAATAAGGTGGATATGGCCGTTCTTGTGACGGAGGCCGAAACGGTTGGCACGGATGCCTTTGAAGAGGTGGAGCGGCCGCTTTTGCGCCTGTTTGCCGAAAAGAAGCTGCCGTATGTCATTGCGGTGAATAAGGCGGAGCTGCTTTGCACACCGCAAAGGGAAGCGGCAGAGTCTTTTTTTCAGAAAGAAGCGCATTTGCTGTTTGTAAGCGCCAAAACCGGGCAGAATATTCAAAAGCTAAAGGAATGTCTTGCTGTCCTGATGCCCGCGGAAAATATGACCGGGAGGCTGGTGGGCGATTTGCTGCGGCCGCACGATACGGTCGTTTTGGTGGTACCCATTGATTCGGCTGCGCCGAAGGGCAGGCTGATTCTGCCGCAGCAGCAGGTGATCCGGGACTGTCTGGAGGCAGGCGCGATTTCGGTTGTAGTGCGGGATACGGAGCTTGGGGCGGCCCTTGGCGCGCTTAAGGAGCCGCCGCGGCTTGTCATTACAGACAGCCAGGCGTTTGGAAGGGTGTCGCGGGAAGTGCCGCGGGAGCTGTATTTAACCTCCTTTTCCATTCTGTTTGCCAGGTACAAGGGCGATTTGCGGCAGCAGGCGGACGGGGCAAGGGCAATCCGCACGCTTCGGGACGGGGATACGGTGCTCATTTCCGAGGGCTGTACGCATCACAGGCAGTGCGAGGACATCGGCACGGTGAAGCTGCCTCGTATGCTTCGGGCAGCTGCCGGAAAGGAGCTTTTGTTTTCCTTTACCAGCGGCGGGCAGTTCCCGGAGGATTTGTCGCCGTATGCTTTGGTTGTGCACTGCGGCGGCTGCACGCTGAATGAACGCGAAATGAAGCGCCGCTTAAGCTGTGCAAAGGAACAGAGGGTGCCGATGACGAATTACGGGGTTGCCCTTGCAGCGATGCATGGAATTTTAGAACGCAGCCTGGAAATTTTTGGGAATCCGCAGGAGGGCCTATGAACATACAGGATCAACTGGAACGAATTTTGAGGGAGCTTTTGATTACGGTATCAAGAGCTCCGGTATCGCAGGAAAACGCAGAATGTGTTCTGGTCAGCAAAAAAGAAATGCAGCGGCAGCTTGGCTCCTTAAGGGACGTGGTAGCCGTGATGATGGAGCAGTATGAGGTGACGGAGCAGAGCCGCCTGCATGCGGAGCTTGAGGTGGAAAAGCAGCGCACCGAAATCATCCGCAGCGCCAATCATCAGGCGGAGGACATCTACGCGGCATCCGTCATTTATACGGACGACGCGCTGGGCCGCATCCAGGATATTATTGATGAGGCCGAGAAATCCTCCAAAAAGATTTTGAGCCGTATTGGCCGGGAAATGGAGGAGGAGCGCCGCCGTATCCGCAGCAATCAGGTCGAGCTGATGACGCAGTTAGAGGACATGAACGATACGGCAAAATACCTGCGGCTCATAGAGGAACGCAACAAGGAGCTGGCGAAGGCAAAGGAAAAGAAGCAGGAAAAGAAGCAGCGGTACGAACGTGGGACGCAGGCAGAAGCAGCCGTCCCGGCTGTGGTTCCCGAGGTTAAAATCAACGAGGAATATTTTGAAAAAGCCGGGCTTGCGCCGGACGGCCTGCCCAAGGAAATGACGGAGGGTATCTTAAAGGAGGCAGAGCTTGAAATCGCAGAGGAAATTGCGGCGGCGAAGGAGGAGGTTCACTACGATAAGCCGGTTATTAAGGTGAACCAGGAATATTATGAAAAGGTAAAAAAAGCGGCCGGGGAGCAGAGCCAGGCGGCGGAGGAAATTCGGATTTTAACAGGGCAGAAGCCGAAGAAGGAAGAACGGCGCAGAGGACGTTTTTTACTTGGAAAAAAGGCAGCGCAGCAGGAAACAACAGATAGAAAGGGGCAGGAGTATGAACCGCATTCTCGTTTGTGACGACGATAAGGAAATTGTAGAGGCCATTGACATTTATTTGCAGCAGGAGGGATATGAAGTAATCAAAGCCTATGACGGAGAAGAGGCGTTAGAACGGCTGAAAAAGCAGACCGTAGATTTACTGATTATAGACGTGATGATGCCGCGGCTCGACGGCATACGCGCGACGCTTAAGATCCGCGAGGAAAGCAGCATACCGATTATCATCCTGTCGGCAAAATCCGAGGATTCCGACAAGATCCTGGGCTTAAATATCGGCGCGGATGATTATCTGACCAAGCCCTTTAACCCGCTTGAGCTTGTGGCCAGGGTCAAGTCGCAGCTAAGGCGCTATACGAAGCTGGGAAATGCCGCGGACAACAGTCAGGCGGTTTACCAGGTCGGCGGGCTTATCATCAACGATGATTTAAAAGAGGTGACGGTAGACGACGAGCCCGTCAAGCTAACGCCGATTGAGTACAATATTTTGCTCCTTCTGATGAAGAATCAGGGCAAGGTATTTTCCATCAGCCAGATTTATGAGAGCATCTGGAATGCGGACGCAATCGGAGCAGACAACACGGTGGCTGTACATATCCGCCACATTCGGGAAAAGATCGAAATTAACCCCAAGGAGCCGCGTTATATCAAGGTGGTTTGGGGAGTTGGATATAAAATTGACAGAGGGTAGGGAGTGTTATGGAAAACAGCAAGTACAGCTATGGATTCAAAACGGTAGCCGTTTTACTGCAGATGGTATTCATTACGGTTGTGATTGTCATATTTTCCCTGCTGTCTAACCTGTTCGAAAGGAGTATGCTGAGCTTCCGCGATCTCGGCAATGACTCCTTTTTTCATTCGTCTTATTATATGGAAACCGTTGCCGGAGAAATCAAGGAGCTGGTGATATATCTGCAGCTTTTAGATGAGGACGAAAAAAATAAGTCGGAAACAGAAAAATATAAAAAGCTGAAGCTGAAATTTGACAACGGGGACAGCAATTTATACTATTGGTTTTCGCAGGAGGAGACGGTTTTCACCAATATGCCAAAGGAGTTATCCAGAGAGGCGGCGTTAAATCGCGCAAAGGGGATGGGCAGCTATTTTTATTATGACGATACGGAAATTACCTTCCAGGGGAATTTCCTGTTTTTGGACCGGATTTCCAATATTGAAATTCTGCGCCTGTTCGGGCAGGGGCCAGGCGGCAGTCTGATTGCGGCGGTGGATGAATCGCTGCCCAAACGGGATGCGATTGCCGAGGCGGCAGAGATTTACAATACATATATTCCATGGGTCAAGACGGGAATTGTGGCTGCGGTTGTAGCGCTTCTGTGCTTTGTGCTAAGCCTGATCTATCTTACGCTGGCGACCGGACGAAACGGCAGGGACGATGAAATTCATCTGCACCGTATTGATTATATTCCGGCGGAGCTGCTGTTCGCGGCGTTTCTGACGTTTGTTATGGCGCTGTTTGCCTTTTGCGCAAAGCTTGGCAGCCAGTCGTTTTCTCTTTCGAGCTCCATGGTTTTAACGGGGACGCTGGTGTTTCTTTCCGATGTATTTCTGCTGACACTGTACTTAAGCTTTGTCCGGCGGATTAAAGCGGATATCTTTGTGAGCTGCAGCCTCGCTTCGCGCTCTATGGGCATTTTAAAGGAAGGGATGCGCAGGCAGCATGTGTTTAGCTGGGCCATGATGCGGCTTTTGATCGGTACGGTTCTGGAGCTGTTTTTCCTCTGGGAGGCGCTGTATCGGGATACGCGGTGGGCGTTGGTGGGAAGTCTGGCGGTCTTTTTGTATCTGGCCTTTGATATGCTAAAGCAGGCAAATGCAAGGAAAAGGCTCTTGGAGGGAATTTTGGAAATCGGCAGCGGAAAGCTGGATTACAAATTTGACGTCCGGGAATTTGACGGGGATTACAGAGAGCTCGCGGAGAAAATCAACGGGATTGGAGAGGGGCTGCATACGGCAGTCGAGGAAAATGTCAAGAACGAAAGGCTGAAAACCGAACTGATTACCAATGTATCGCATGACATTAAGACACCGCTGACATCCATTATCAATTACATTGATCTCATCAAAATGGAGCAGATTGAAAATGAAAACCTGGAAAACTATGTTGGTATCCTCGAAAAGAAATCCCAGCGCCTAAAGCAGCTGGCCGAGGATCTGGTCGAGGTTTCGCAGATTACGAGCGGCAATATTCTGCTGGATATGCAGCCTATTAATATGGTAGAGCTGATTTACCAGACCGGCGGGGAGTTTAACGAAATTTTTGAGGATCTGGGCCTTACGATTGTCACAAGACTGCCCAAGGATCCGGTGATTATCCTGGCGGACGGCAACCGTATCTGGCGCGTTATCCAGAACCTCTACAATAACGCCGCGAAATATGCCTTAAAGGATACCCGGATTTATGTGGAGCTGAAAAAGGCCGAAGGAACGGCGGAATTTTCAATTAAGGACATTTCCGCGCATGAAATTCATAAAACGGCACAGGATTTAGGGGAACGGTTTGTCCGCGGAGACGAATCGAGAGGGACAGAGGGCAGCGGCTTAGGTCTTTCGATTGCCAGGAATCTGACAAATTTGATGGGCGGAACGTTTGAAATCCAGTTAGATGGAGATTTATTTACCGTATCCATCACCTTTCCGGTGATAAACCCTTGATTTTTGGCGGTACTGCCTTTATAATTTTTATAAAATGTGGAAATGTATGTAGTTTGGAAGCAAAGACGAGAATAAGGAGAATATCAGATGAAGCTTTATGAGAACGGGGTATACCTCGTAAATGGAAACGAATTAATCGAAGACACGAAGGAGAATGCTTCTAGGGTCAATACTACACGGGAGGAGGCGGCAAAGAATACCATCGCGTACGGTATTTTAAAAGCGCACAATACCTCCGGCAGCATGGAAAAGCTGCAGATTAAGTTCGACAGGCTGACCTCCCATGACATTACGTTTGTAGGGATTATTCAGACAGCGCGTGCAAGCGGCCTGGAGAGGTTTCCGATTCCGTATGTACTGACCAACTGCCATAACAGTCTTTGCGCGGTCGGAGGGACCATCAATGAGGACGACCATATGTTTGGACTTACCTGTGCCAAAAAATACGGCGGCGTCTATGTACCGCCGCATCAGGCAGTCATCCATCAGTACGCAAGGGAGATGCTGGCCGCAGGCGGCAGGATGATTTTGGGCTCCGATTCCCATACGCGTTACGGCGCGCTTGGTACCATGGCGATGGGAGAGGGCGGGCCGGAGTTGGTCAAGCAGCTCTTAAGCCAGACGTACGATATCAATATGCCGGGCGTCGTCGGCGTTTATTTAAAGGGAGAGCCTGTAAAGGGCGTAGGGCCGCAGGATATTGCTCTTGCTATAATCGGCGAGGTATTTGCAAACGGCTATGTAAAGAATAAGGTGATGGAATTTGTCGGCCCCGGCGTATCGAATTTAAGTGTAGACTGCCGGATCGGCGTGGACGTTATGACAACCGAGACCACCTGCCTGTCCTCGATCTGGCGGACGGATGAGGCGGTGCGCGAGTTCTATGAGATCCATGGCAGAGCAGAGGATTATAAGGAATTAAATCCGGGGGATACGGCATATTATGACGGCATGATTGAAATCGATCTGGGAGAAATCCGGCCGATGATTGCTATGCCGTTCCACCCGAGCAATACCTATACGATAGAGGAATTAAACGCAAATCTGACGGATATTTTAGACGACTGTGAGAAGCGCGCGCAGGTGAGCTTCGACGGCGCGGTGGATCTGGATTTAAAGAGTAAGGTAAAGGACGGCAGGCTGTATGTTGATCAGGGGATTATCGCAGGCTGCGCCGGAGGCGGCTTTGAAAATATCTGTGCGGCTGCGGATATTTTAAACGGCGCTTCCATTGGGCAGGACGGCTTTACCTTAAGCGTATACCCGGCGAGCATGCCGATTTATATGGAGCTGGTAAGGAATGGAGCGGCGGCGGCGCTTTTGCAGACGGGAGCCGTGTTGAAAACCGCATTCTGCGGACCGTGCTTCGGCGCCGGGGATACGCCGGCGAACAATGCGTTCTCCATCCGTCATTCCACCAGGAACTTCCCGAACCGGGAGGGCTCCAAGCTTCAGAACGGCCAGATTGCTTCCGTAGCGTTAATGGACGCCCGTTCTATTGCGGCAACCGCGGCAAATCAGGGCTTTCTTACGGCGGCAACCGATCTGGATGTGGATTTTACCAAGAAGAAGTATTTCTTTGACAGCAGGATTTATGAAAACCGTGTTTTTGACAGCAAGGGCGTGGCGGATCCGTCCGTGGAGATTCAGTTCGGGCCGAATATTAAGGACTGGCCCAGGATGAGCCCGCTGCCGAAGCATATGATATTAAAGGTCGTTTCGGAAATACACGACCCGGTGACAACGACGGACGAGCTGATTCCGTCGGGAGAGACCTCCTCCTACCGCTCGAATCCGCTGGGTCTGGCCGAATTTACGCTGTCCCGCAAGGATCCGGCCTATGTCGGCCGGGCAAAGGAGATTCAGAAGGCGCAGAAGGCCATTGAAGCCGATACCTGCCCGTGCGAGGCCGTACCGGAATTAAAGCCGGTGATGGACCTGTTAAAGGAGCAGTTTGACGATGTCAACCGCAAAACCGTCGGCTTCGGCAGCACAATATTTGCGGTGAAGCCCGGCGACGGCTCTGCCAGAGAGCAGGCCGCCTCCTGCCAGAAGGTACTCGGCGGCTGGGCCAATATCGCCAATGAGTACGCGACGAAGCGCTACCGCTCGAACCTCATTAACTGGGGCATGCTGCCGCTTTTGATCGAGGAAGGGGACTTGCCGTTTGCAAACGGAGACTATATTTTCCTGCCGGATATCCGCACCGAGGTAGAGGAAGCGGCAGAAGAAATCAAAGCCTATGTTGTAAAGGACGGAGCATGCAGAAAGTTTAAGCTGGCAATGGGCGAGCTGACAGACGATGAGAGAAGCATTATCCTGAAAGGCTGCCTGATCAATTACAACAGAAGGTAGGTGTTTTGACCATGGATGAGCAGGAGAACAGAAAAAAGAAAGCCGTTTCGGAATGGGACTTAAATAAATATATTGCGATTGCGGTAATTGCATTTGTGACCGTTTGCTGCTGCGTACTCTTTTTCTTTTTTATTTATCGTTATCCCGGGCTTGCGGCGTACGGACAGAAGCTCGTGGCCGTGCTGCAGCCGGTTATTATGGGATGCATCACGGCATACCTGCTGAATCCGGTTATGATGTTTTTAGAAAAGCATCTGCTGGTTTTTCTGCGTAAACGCGTGAAAAGCGAAAAGAAAGCAAAGAAAATGGCGCGTTCCGCCGCAACCAGCGGGGCTCTGCTCCTCTTTTTGCTGATTATCTTTCTGCTGCTGGATATGGTGGTGCCGGAGCTGATTACCAGTATTCAGGGCATGGCGGCAAATCTGCCGTCCGAGGTGAATTCCTTTATTGCTTGGAGCAGGGAGACACTGGCGGGAGACAGCAAGCTGGCGGAAATGCTGGGGAGCGGTCTGGTTACGATTACGAATTATCTTGAGAAATGGCTTCAGTCGGACGTTATGCCGCAGATCAATTCGTACATTGCTTCGATTACGACCGGCGTGATCAGCGTGGTAAAGGCATTGTTTAATTTTATTATCGGGCTTGTCATTGCCATTTATCTTCTGACAAGCAAGGAGACATTTATCGGGCAGGGCAAGAAAATCATCTATGCCGTGCTGCCTTCGAAATACGGCAATCATGTGATAAAGACATTGCGGGTGACACATCAGATGTTCGGCGGGTTTATCAGCGGCAAGATTTTGGATTCCGCGATTATCGGTGTGATTGCTTATATCGGGCTTATGCTTTTGAAGATGCCGTACAGCTTGCTAGTGGCGGTGATTGTGGGCGTGACAAATGTCGTGCCGTTTTTCGGGCCGTTTATCGGCGCGGTGCCGGGCGTGATCCTGATTGCCCTGGCAGATCCCATAAAGGGGCTGTATTTTCTGATTTTTGTATTTGTGCTGCAGCAGGTGGACGGGAATATTATCGGGCCCAAAATTCTGGGCGATTCCACCGGATTGTCGTCGTTCTGGGTTGTATTTGCAATTCTGGTCGGAGGCGGGCTGTTCGGATTTATGGGAATGCTGCTCGGGGTACCGACCTTTGCGGTGATTTATTACCTGATCCGTGAGATTGTAACTTATATTTTACGCCGGCGCAGGCTGCCGGAGGATACGATAGATTATATCCGGATGAAGGATATTGATATGAGTACCGGAAAAGTCCGTTATGATAAAAAGGAGTAGGACAGCGCTTCTTTTCGAGGTGACATACATTGGTAGATAAAAACGAATATAAATTAAAATTTGAGCAGATGAAGACACTGACCGCGGAGGGCGATTACGAGGCCGCGGCAGAGCTTGCAGATACAATTCAGTGGCGTAAGGTACGGAATATAAAGCTGTTGATGAAGGCGGGAGAAATCTATTCCAGACAAAAGCGCTATGACGACGCGAAGACGATATTGCAAATGGCATATGAGCGTTCTCCCATCGGACGGATGATCATATACCGACTGGCGGAAATTGCCGTTAAAATGAAAAGCTTCGAGGAAGCAGAAGCGTACTACGAGGAATTTGTAGAGCTTGCCCCGCATGACAATCTGAAATATGTCCTCCGTTATAAAATCAGCAAGGCGAAGGGAACGGATATTCAGACCAGAATTGCGATTTTAGAGGAGCTAAAGGAGGTAGAATATACCGAGGAATGGGCCTTTGAGCTGGCCTATCTTTACCACAAGGCAGGGGAGTACGAAAAGTGTATTGACGCATGTGACGAGCTGGTTCTGTGGTTTGGCGAAGGGATTTTTGTAGAACGGGCACTGGAGCTTAAGATGCTGCACCAGCCTCTGACCGAGACGCAGGAGGTGAAATACCGGGCCTGCAAGCTGCGCAGGGACGGGGTCAAGGAGGTCTATCCGCAGGAGGGAACCATACGGATTCCGGAGGTACAGGAGAACGTCGGAAAATTCGATACCACCAATCTGCAGGAAGAGATCAAAAGGAATATGCAGCAGATTGCAGGGCAGAGGGAGCCGGAGCCTGCAAAAGCGCAGGCAGTGCAGGAAGCGGGCGATATTATGGATCGTCTTGCGGACGTGATTCCCAGAATGGAAGCGGGGAGTACGACGGTAAAGCAGATGCAGGAGGAAGATCTGTTACGAAAGGATCGCTCGTCAGACAAGCGCGGCAGAATACATATGGTAGACAAAAACCGCAGGATGCAGATCAGCCGGCGGCAGGAGGACGATAAGGCAGAGCCGGATTTGCTCCGCAGGATAAAAAGGGCAAAGCCCAGAGCAGAGGAGCAGCCGGAAGCTGCCGTGCCGAACGGAAATGCGGGTCAGGAGGTACCGCCGGAAGGCTATGTGGGTCAGGAGGTATCGCCGGGAGCTGCGGCACCGGAAGGCTATGTGGGTCAGGAGATACCGCCGGCAGCTGCCACGCCGGAAGGCTATGTGAGTCAGGAGGTACCGCCGGGAGCTGTGGCGCCGGAGAACTATGAGAGCCGTGAGAATCCGCTGGCTTATGGAGTGCCGGAGGATCATGCAGACCGTGAGGAGCCGCTGTCGGCTGCCGCGCCGGAGGGTTATGAGAGCCGTGAGAATCCGCTGACATATGGAGTGCCGGAGGGACAGACAGGCCGGGAGGCGCCGCTGCCAGCTGCCGCTCCAGAGGACTATGAGAGCCGGGAGAATCCGTTGGCTTATGGAGAACCGGAGGGTTATGCAGGCCAGGAGGCACCGCCGGGAGCTGCGGTGCCGGAGGGCTATGCGGGATATGAGAGTCCGCCGCCCGATGAGGATGGAAGGCAGGAGACGGAGGATACCATGCCGGAAGGCTCCGCCGACGGATACGGCATACCCGGGGAACCGGATGTCTGCGAAATTCCGCCGGAATATAAAATGCCTGGGGAATACGGATTCGGCAGCCAGACCGGAGGATACATGGGCTATCTGAAACGCCGGGAGATCGTAGAGCCAGAGGCATATGAGGAATATGACGCACCGGTAGATCTGCCTGTACCGCGGGGCTATCATGCTTCGGGCGGTATTCCGAATGCAGAAGCTTCCAATGGGAACGGATTCGAAGAATCCATAGAAACCGAAGAAATGCGCATGGCCGAAGCAGAGTTTTACGGAATACCTGTAGAGTCGCTTTCCGGAGCTTCTGCCGACGAGCCGCAGCCAGAGGATCTTATGTCCGGGCTGTCAGGAAGGCAGGATACCAAGGAGATTAAGGCCCGGCAGATAGCAGAGGCACTGGATCGGCATGCAGAAGAAATAACGGCCGGGGAGGAGACGGAGGAAGCCGCCAAGGAGGAGTCTCCCACGATTACGGAATTAAACGAGGAGCAGAAAGCGCTTTTTTCCTACTTTGTACCGGTAGCAGGCATGGAGGGGCAGATCTGCCAAGCTCTGTCCCATGCGCTTGCAAAATTTACGGGCAGAGGAACCTCTGCCGCCGGAAACATCCTGATACAGGGAGGGCGTGGGTGCGGTAAGACGATTCTGGCAACAAGGCTGGTCAAGGCTCTAAAAAACGAAGCACAGCGTAAGGATATTACGCTTGGAAAAATAGACGGTGACAAATTAAACCAGAAGGATTTGGCAAAGCTGCTGGATAAGGTACAGGGTGGCTGTCTGATCATAGAACGGGCAGGAGAGATTTCGCGTGAAACAGCCATCAAGCTGTCGCTGCTGTTGGAAAACGATTCCAGCGGGCTATTGGTAATTCTGGAGGACACCCGGCTGGGCTTGGAGGAAGCGCTGGGAAAGGATGAGGGACTGGCGAGGAAATTCACCGAGCGGATCAAAATACCTGTATTTACAAGCGACGAGCTTGTAGAGTTCGGGAAAGCATATGCACATGAGTGTCAATACGAAATTGACAATATGGGCGTGCTGGCGCTCTATAACCGTATCAGCAACATCCAGAGGCTCGACCAGCCGACCACCTTGACAGAGGTAAAGGACATTATAGACGACGCAATCAGAAGGGCAGAGAAGAAATCCCTAAAGAAAGCGTTTTCCATTTTAACATCCAGAAGATATACGGAGGATGATTACATTATCCTCCGAGAAAAAGATTTTGAAGAATAAATAAAAAAAACCGGAGGGGTATCTTATGGGAAAATTTTCAGAACTGGATATGTATTTATTTGGGCAGGC
>CANDKL010000033.1 GCA_947385255.1 uncultured Roseburia sp.
GCGGTAATGCTCTTTAATCCGGCAATCTGCGCCTCTAATTTCGCAATCGTCTCCTCATCGGTAAACGGCATCAGCTGCAGGATAAAACCGCCGGCCTGTCTTACCGTATTATCCTGATTCATCAGAACGCCAAGCCCCACTGAAGACGGAATCTGCTCTGAGGTCACAAAATAATAGGTCAAATCATCTGCAATTTCCCCAGTCTGCAAAGCGATTTGGCCTACGTAGGGCTCCTTCATGCCAAGATCCTTTATGACGCTCATCACACCGATGCCAATGGCGCCGCCCACGTCCAGCTTTCCCTGTGCGTTGGGCGGCAGTATCACATCTGCCACCTCGGGATAGCCCTTTACGTGTCCTCTGGAATCTGCCGTTACCGTCAGTCCTTTGGCCGGGCCGCTGCCCTGGATCTGTATGGTCATCAGATCCTTTTCGCCCTTCATCATAGCGCCCATCATGACGGCGCCGGATAAAAGCCTTCCAAGCGCAGCTGTCATAACGGGGCTCGTGTTGTGATGCCTTCTTGCTGTTTCTGTGAGTTCTCTGGACGTGATGGCAAAGGCACGGATCTGTCCGTTTGCCGCCGTAGCCCTTAAGATGTAGTCTGACATGCTTTCTGCCTCCTTTGTGTTTGGTACATTCCCTTGCAATGACGGTTACCCGTTCACTGTTCTCCCCCGGAGCTTTTTTTCTGAATGCCTCATAACAGGCCACCCATTCTAAGCCGGATTTTTCAATCAGCTCCCTTACCTGTTCGATTTCATAGGCACGCTGATAATGCGTCTCCTCGTATTTTCGGTATCTGCCGTCGGATTCCTTTATAAAAAGCGTCAGATCGTATTCATTGATCTGCGTTTTGGGATCGTACTCATTTTCCCAGATAAATCCGGCCTCCTCGCGGTTTTCACAAAACGTATTCTGCGCTAAAAGCTTCTGATACTTGTAGGGCGTATTCAGGTCAAATACAAAAATGCCGCCGGGATCCAGATAATTATTGACGAGGGAAAACACCTTCTGCAGCTCTTTTTCTTCTGTGATGTAATTCAAAGAATCGCAGACGCTGACGACGGCGCGGACGGTTCCATAGAGCTCAAATTCCCGCATGTCCTGATTCAGATATAAGATATCCGGATCTGTTTTTTTTGCCTGTCTTGCAATTCCAAGCATTTCTTCGGATACGTCTGCACCGATCATATCATAGCCCGCCTTTGCCAAAAGCCGGGTCATTCTTCCGGTACCGCAGCCCAGTTCCAAGACCAGTCCGTCTTTGATACCGCTGCCGTGCAGAATATGAATTAAATATCTGCACCAGTCCCCGTACGGCACATTGTCCATAAACAGATCGTAAACCTCCGCAAATCCGCTGTATGCTTCCATAATGCATCCCTCCTGCATTTGATACTGTAATACCCTTCCTATTATACGCATTTTCCTCCGATACTACAATCCTTTCCGCCAAAAATACCCCGCAGGATACAACTCCTGCGGGGTATTTTCTCTTTCTTATTTCACACGAACTTTCTTTTTCGCGCTGAATTTTGTATAAATCCGCTTTCCATTCACGGTCTTATAAGCCCGTACCCGCACATAGCAGGCCTTTTTGCTCTTTAACCCTTTTACGGTCTTTGATACCGCTTTCGCGTTCTTCACCGTAATCGTTTTCTTATCGCCAAACCCGGATTTGGAAGCATGCTGGATCACATAGCCTTCTGCTGTGTCTACCCTCTTCCAGGACACCCTAACCTGCTTTTTGCCTGCCTTTAAGGACTTGATGCTCACCTTTGACGCTTCAAATTCCGCCTTCTCCAGCAGATCCTTAAGCTCCTTCTGATAGCTCTGCGCTTCGGCCAGCGCCTCTTTAGCCTCAGCAAGCTTCTTATCTGCTTCTGCCTGGGCGTTTTTTAAGATCTCTTCTGCACGCTGTGCGGCCTGTTCTGCCCTGTCGCGCGCGGCAATGGCTTCGGCTGCATACGCCCCGGCAGCTTCCTGCGAAGCCTTTGCAAGCGCAGCTTCGGCTGCGGCAGACTGGCTGGATGCGGCTGCGGCTTCGGCATCTGCCTTTGCAGACTGCATCGCAGTCTGTGCCTTTTCATTGGCCTGTACGGCGCTGTCCTTTGCCTGTCCGGCCTCTGTCCGGGCCGTGTCTGCATCTGTCTTTGCTTTTTCTGCCGCTTCCTTCGCGCCCAGCGCGTCTGTTTTAGCAAGCTGTGCGGCGTCCGCAGCATCCTGTGCGGCTTTTTTGGCATCCTCTGCGCGGCTCTGGGCCGTTTTGGCATTCTGCTCTGCCGTCTGGGCGGCCTGGCGTGCGGTTTCTGCCGTCCTGGCAGCTTCTTCGGCTGTCTTCTTTGCGGTTTCCGCCTCGCCTTTTGCCGTCTGGGCGGCCTGCTGTGCCGTCTGGGCCTTCTTAAATGCTTCCTCTGCGGCAATCCGATCTGCACCCGTCGCCGCCTTGGCCGCGTCTGCCTCTTCTTTTGCTGCCTGTGCTGCCTGAGACGCTTCTGTGGCCTTCTCCTGTGCTGTCCGGGCGGCTTCTGCAGCTGCCTCCGCTTCCTCCTGCGCGGCTGTAGCTCCAGCCCGGGCGCTCTCTGCAGCATCCTGTGCGGCCTTTGCGTCTGCCTTTGCCGCCTCTGCAGCTGCACGTACCTCCTTCGCAAGCTTACCAACATTGAGTACGGCAATCTGCGCAACTGCCTCCTCTAATTTATCCGCATTTGTCACTTGTTCCTTTTGCGCATCTGTTAATGCCTCGTATGCCCGTTCTGCAGCTTCTACTGCCTCTGTATCCTCTTTTGTCAGCGCTTCTACCTCCGGCAGGGCTGCAATCATTGCAATGACATTCTGGATCTTTAGCGTTTCCGACTGCTCAACCGCATAGCTGTCCGCGTCATACCAAATGACAACAGAATCCGACTGCGGCGTAATGTCCGAATCTCCATTCCCCAGATCCGCATCATAACGATTTTTAATCTGCTCTGCGCTCAAAGCTGTGTTATAAACATGGGCGGACGCCATCTTTCCTTTCAGGCGTTTGCCTGTGTGGTTCGGATCGTAATTCTGTCCGATACCAAGCGGATAGGTAACACTGTTTACAGAAATGGCAACCTGCTTGTTTCCTACCTCTTTTCCATTGACGTACAAGCGCATAACCGCACCGTCATAGGTCGCCGCCACATGGTTCCAGGTATTTGCATAGAAGCCTGCATCGGAACAGGGAACCTCTACGACCTGCCAGCTGTTTCCATAAATGTAATACTCCAATCCTCCGTTTGTCAGCTTGATGCTCACCTGGTTGTCGCCCTTCATAATAAAGCCGTTGTCCGCATTCAAATTCGAAGGATTTACCCAGATTTCCATAGTAAATTTGCTGCTTCCCGAAAGCGCCGCGTTCACGCTGCCGTCCGTATCCGGTACGGCAAAGCCGCCCTCAAAGGCATACCCTGCCGGGAAGGTGGAATCTTTAAATATCACTGCGGAATCGGTAACATCCGCCCTGTGCGCCGCATTGTGCTTATCCACAATATAAGCGCTCTTTTCCTGGAATGTTTCTATATCCTCTTCTGCTTTTTTAAGAACCTCCAGGTTTGTTACCAGCCCCTTCTGTACCTCGGTCAGATGATCGTACGCTGCCCGCGCCTTTTCCACATCCGCCTTCTGCCGGTAGGACATCAGCGCCTCTACCCGTTCGATCAGCGCTTCTACCTTCTTTGCCTCCTGCAGGTTAAACTCTGCCTCGTCAAACGCATCCGCATCACGCCACTGCTTGCTGACTGCCATCAGATCGTCTGTTTCCGCTTTCAGATACGGCACAATCGTATAGCTGTAAGAATAGTCGCGTCCGTCATTTAACAGACGGTACTGGCTCAGCGCACGCGGACCGCAGCTTGCGCCGCCGGTTCCCTTGGAAACGCAGTCTACATTCAGAATCGTATAATCTGTAATGGGAAGCTGATAAATTGCTTTGGTATCCTTATAATCACTTGCTTTAAAATGGAGCGCGCTGGCTTCCATTGTTTTATCGCTTACTACCAGGATTCCTACCGGATTCGCCGGATCCTCCGCCGCAATAAACCGCACCTGTGTCTTGTTGCCGGACGACTGTGGCTTGGGATACGGGAAAAACGAATCGCTGGCCGTAGACTCAAACAGGCCGATACGTCCGCCATATGCACGGTCAATCAGCGTTTCCTGCGGCCCGTTGCCGTACCAGACAATCTTTTCATAGCCCTTTGGCAGTGTAATTTCCGCACCAAAGCGTACCAGCTCCGGCGCCGAAGCAGACGGATTTAATTTGGAAGCGACCTTAATTTCACCTGTACCATAAATCTGATACGTGAGCAGCTGTTTCGAACCGCCCCCGTTTGGCAGATTTAATTCTGCCTCTATCGTGCAGGAAGTCCCATCCTCTGCCATAGACGTCTGCAGGGATGTTACCTCCATCCCGCTGTTGGCATTTTCCCACATACGGTTATTGTTAATACTGCTATCCTTCCAGTCATTGTCTACAATGCCTCTCCAATAGTTTGGCACCGGCCCGTTTTCCATTACGGTATTTCCGCCATAAGTATATTCCTCAATCAATCCGGTTGCTTTGTTAAAGGTCAATGAAAAATTGCCGCCGGACAATTTCAGCAGGCCATCCTCTTCCGATGCCGTAATTTTCTCCGTATGCTCTGGCTCCGGGATATTTTCTACCTCCGCAGGCACTGCAAACTGTTCATAGGCTATCTCATGCCCTGCCTCGGCCCAAACCGTCTGATTTTTTTATTTTACGGACATATTCAGGAAATATTCTCCGTCTGCCGCTGTTTTTTCCGGCATTTTAAACGGCACTGTCATCGTTACGGTTTCACCCGGCGCACAGGCTGCGTCTGCTAAAATACCGCTGTCAACGACTTTTCCGTCCTCCAAAAGCTCATAGGCCACATCATACGCGGATAAATCCGTCATACTGGACTCATTGTATATAGAAACCTTATGGCTCTGCAAATCAATGGTATCTGCATCAAACCAGATTTTCTGGTAAACATATTTTACCTCATAAAGCTCGTCCTGAACGGTTCTGTCCGGATTGATCAGGCCATTCTGGCAGAAATTGTGATCGTTTATCACATCGCCCCAGCATCCGCCGTAAGCATAATACTTGCCCGCCATCTCTTCATTTCCAATGCTCGCATAATAATCGTAATAGCCTCTTTCTATGTTTCCGGTTTCTGTCTTGCTGTAATCCATCCACAGCACAACGCTTTGATCCGCTGCCGGAACCGCATAGTCCCCTTCTCCCCGGTCGGCGTTCATCTGCTGTTTTAACTCATTCTGGGTCAGCGCTTTGGAATAGATGCGGACATACGCATATTTATTTCTTCCGTCACGCTCACCCATATGATCCGATTCATACCCGATTCCAAGCGGCGCATCGCTTTCCCGGATCGGATCATTGACCGGCTTTAAGCTTCCCTTTACCTTAAGCGGCTCTCCATCGCAGTATACGCGCATTTCACCGCCGTCCAGTTCCGCAGCCAGGTGGTGCCATTTATTCAGCCAGTCTGACGGAGCCTCGAAATCATTCTGAATCCATCCGCCATTATAAACATATAATGTAATTTGATTCCCCCACATGGTACGCAAAGCCACCTGATAATCGCCCTTTGCTACAACCTTTGCAGACAGAAGGGAATTTCCATCCAGCGCTTTTTTGTTTGGGGAATCCGGATCGTCTATGATTTTTCCATCCAGCGTTCCCGTAAATTTGCTGCTGCCCTGATCCGCAAGCACGGTTTCCTGGTATTTTCCGCCCGGGAATTCCGTCGCAATAGACTGATCCACCCAGTCCCAGATAAATCCGCCCAGAATATTGTCTGAGCTGCGGAATGCCTCCCAATACTCATACAGGTTTCCTACCGAATTACCCATTGCATGCGCATACTCACACTGCAGGTACGGCATATGGTTTTTCACTTCGCCCTTGGCATAAACCCCGTCAACCCCGGCATACATCTGGCTGTCCACATCTGTTCCGCCAGTTCCGCCGAGTCCGCAATAATGGATGGGACGCGTATGGTCAATCGGTTTCATAACCTCTTTGATTGCTTTTTGGATTACCTTCGTCTGGCTGGTAGACCCGCTCTCATTCCCAAAAGACCACATCACGATACAGGTACGGTTCTTTTCAATATTCATATGGGTATTCAGACGGTCTCGCACAGCGGTTTCCAGATACCGCCCCATGTCGTCTGAATTAATCCCATGGGATTCCACATTACACTCTGCCAAAACAAGCAGCCCGTATTTATCGCAGAGATAATACAGGTATTTGTCATTCGGGTAATGGGAGGTACGGATGGCATTGATATTATACTGCTTCATCAGCTCAATATCCTTCGTATACATCTCATGGGAGATATACCGTCCATACGTCGGATCCATATCGTGCCGGTCTGTTCCCCGGAATTTAAAAGGCTTACCGTTTATCAATACTGTTTCATAATTTTCCGTAATATTTCTATAATTCTCATCAATTACGGTCTTTGTAAATGTAACCTCCCGTACGCCAAGCTGCTGGCTGATACTCTCGTAATAAGCTCCGCTGTTTTTATTGTAAAGAGTCGTAACCATCGTATAAAGATACGGATCCTCCTCGAACCACAGATGCGGCTTTAGAAGCTTTCCGGACAGCTCAAGCGTTGCTTTTTCACCGGACGCCGCCGCGCCGAAGCTGCCGCGCAAAGGCGTATCCGCAAGCACATCTGTACCGTCCGCATCAAAAAGCTTGACATCCACCGCGAGTTCGTCTGCCGGAATATCTGCGGCGCTCATATTTTTTAAGTCAATGCTCAGATTCAAATCCGCATTTTCAAAATTTTCATCCAGATCGGTTTCTACTTTGTAATCCTCCAGATATGCAGAAGGTGTAGAATACACGTAAACGTCACGGAAAATACCTGCCAGGCGGATAAAATCCTGATCCTCTATAAAGCTGCCCTCGCACCAGCGCACTACCTTCACCGCAACCAGATTGTCCCTGCCGTCTTCATTTAAGAAGGGCGTAATATCAAATTCTGCCGCGTCAAAGCTGTCCTCGCTGTAGCCGACCTCATGGCCGTTGACATACAGGTACATGGTGGATTCCACGCCCTGAAACGAAATGAACACCTTGCGGTTTTCAGCCATCCACGTCTCGTCCACATCCAGGCTGTACCGGTAAAAGCCCACCGGATTTGTCACAAGCGGCGCTTCGGGAACCTTTGTTCCTGCATTGCCGTATACGCCTCCCCATGGAATCGAAATATTGCTGTAAATCGGGAAATCAAACCCTTGTGTCTGCCAGCTTGCGGGCAATGTTACGGATTTAAAACCCCCGTAATATGCCGTTCCATAAGTGCCTACCGTATTGTCGCCTTCATACTGCGGCGCAGCAGCCATATCATAGTCTGTTTTATAAAACTGATCGGCAACGCCTGCCTCCTCTGCCGCTTCCATATTTTTGTATACGGCAAGCTGCCAGTCGTTTCCCTCTCCGGTAATCAATTTATAATAATCCGAAAGCTCCGGTTTAAAATCAATAGCCCCGGCCTTCGCCTTCTCTACGCTGTCATAGGGAATCGTCTCGGAAGAATGCGGCTCCAAGCGGTTCACCTCCACGACATCCGCCCAGTTGACGCCGCCGCTTGTAATCCCCTTCCATTCATCACCCGAAAAATACGTCTGCCCTGTCTCCAAACCACTGACCGAGGCCGCGCAGTCCGGCTTCTTTTCCTCATTCCAGTTACCTTCTTTCGCATTTGCCGCTGCATCGGAAGCCTCCGCTTCCTCCGCCGAAGCTGCATACGCAGGCTGGCTGACCGCCATAGCGCATGCAAGCGCCAATGCCATCCATCTTTTTCGCTTCATACATGTTCTCCTTTCTCATTTTGTGATAATTCTATTTTACCAGATAAAAAAAATTCTTTTATATCATCCTTCCTACAAAATTCCTACTTTTTTCTACGTTTTTACTTAAATTTTAGTAATCATTTCACAAAAACAGCTATAGATTGATTTTAATAGGGGACCGTCTATAGACAGTCCCCCTTTTCATTCGATGAACAGCCGCTCTCCCGGGGAAGAATTACCGTAAACCGAATTTCATCTCCGCTGCACTCCGCCCCGATTGTCCCTCCATGCAGCTCTACAATCTGCTTTGCAATCGCAAGCCCCAGCCCCGATCCGCCCGTACTCGTAGACCTGGCCTGATCCAGACGGTAAAACTGCTCAAAAATACGCTCCAGCTGCTCTTTTGGAATACGCTTCCCATAATTTAGAAACACAATCCGGATCTCCTCCGCTACCGTCACCAGAATCTGAATCCTGGTATCACGATAGCTGTAATTCATCGCATTGCGCAGCAGATTCTCAAACACACGCTCGAGCTTATCCGCATCGCAGCACACCATCACATCCCGCGGCATTTCCAGCTTACAGGAAAGCCCCTTTTCCGCAAGCATCGGCCCAAATTCATAAACCAGCTGTTCCATCAGCCAAGTTAGGTTAATGGCATCCCGATTTAACGTAATCTGCGACATATTATAACGCGCAATTTCAAATAATTCATTGATCAGCTCATCCAGCCGCTCCGAATTGTTCAGTGCAACATCTACATAATGCCGGTGCAGATCCGCAGAAATTTGTTTTTCATCCCGCAAAAGCGTCAGATAGCCGATTAAGGACGCAATTGGCGTCTTTAAGTCATGCGCCAGATAAACCACCAGATCATTTTTCCGCTGCTCAGCCTCTCTGGCGCTATCATCCTTTTTACGGAAATTCTCCTCCACCCGCTGTATTGCCAGCTCTGCGTCATCCAAAAGCTCCGGAAGCGCCCCCTCCTTCCGTTCTCCTCCAATCACGGAAATCTCATCCGAAAGCCTTGCCAGATAAAAAATCAGACGTCTGCGCTGCAGCATGGCAATTGCAAACAGTGCGCAAAAAAATACCAACAGACCTATACTCAAAATCCAATTCCTTACCTGTTCATAAAATAAAAGAATATGCCCCGGCTCATTTTCCACCTTTATCGGAATTTTCACCAAATAATCCGTTCCTTCCACTGACGCTGCAACAACAGCCGTTCCTTCACCCACTGTACTTATGACTCCATCTGACGATATTACAGCAACTTTTGGATTATCGCTGCTATACAGAATATTACCGGACGCATAATAGGGAATTCGCTCCACAAATAGCTTTTTCTCCTCGCCTTCCTTCAATTCCATGGAATCCACATAGCATCGGATTCCCTCTACAAGCACGTCAATTCCCTCATAATAAAAATCCTCAAAATCATACCAGAGTACCACCTGATCGGAATCCGGCCCATACTTTCCTGCTTCAAGTTCCTCTTCGTTCAGCGGCAGCGAGTAAATTCGGAACTTACGGATACTTGCCAAGGATTTTCCGTTTGACTCAGGACAATAGCCAATACCTAACGGAAAATCCGAAGGTAAGAAAACGCCTGCTTTTTCCGTTGTCATCCCGCTCCCTTCCAAATAAGACGAAACCTCCCCCTTGCGATAAATTCCTGCTGCATGCAGCCAGGTAGACAGCTGCTCTTTACTGAGCAAGGATCTCGCTCCCTTCCAATCACTTTGTTCTTCCTTTATAAAAAAATATACGCTGTGCTCTGAAACACGCAACGCTGTGCAATTATCCCCTTTTGACATAATCATGTTAAAATCATCACCATCATTCGGATTGAACTCCACCTCTACTGTAAAATCATGCTTACCGTCAAACAGGCTATCAAATACTTCCTTTGCACCATCTCCCATAACATCTGCCTGGCCTTCAAACGCAGCTCTTCCTTCATAAGCCTTAAGCCTTGCCTTATCCTGTTCCTCAAATTTCATATCAAAACCATTTTTACTTTTATCCCTTACGGCCAGGCCAATCTTTCGTTCTCCCATCTGTTCTGCCAACCAAATAGCCTCTAAAAGCTTGCGATACTGCTTCTCCGTTACCTGTTTTTGTTGTTTGGGTGACAGGCCTTGATATGATTTCTCTAGCTTTATTAAATCCGAAATATCTGCCGTATTTTCCACTACAATATTATCAATTCTATTAGAAAGAGCTTCTGCCTCATTGTCTGTATGCTCTTTTAAGGAAAACACTATCCCGCAAAGCCAAAACACACCTAATCCCAAAACAATTGTCGCCGTCAAGCAAACCAGCGCACCCGCCCAAAACTGCATTGCCATCTGCCGCGCTATTTTTTTCTTCGTCTTACTCTCTTTACTCAATTTTATACCCCACTCCCCAAACCGTTTTGATAAGCTTTGGCTTCTTTGCCGGCTCCTTTAGCTTTTCCCGCAGCCGTCCAATATGCGCTATCACCGTGCTGTTGTTGTCGTAATACTTCTCGCCCCACACCCGTTCAAATATCTCATCCGAACGGACGACCTCTCCCCTGCGCTCAAGCAGATACCACAGAATCGAAAATTCAATCCGGGTCAGTGCAATTTCTTCCCCGTACAGGGAACAGCGGTGCGTGGCACGGTTTATCAGCAGGCCGTTGATATCGTACTCTGTGATTTCTTCCCTAGGCGCCAAAACGGCTGTCTGCCGGTTGTAATTTTTATAGCGCCTTCAGCTGCGTCTTGACCCGCATCGTCAGCTCCAGCGGGCTGAACGGCTTTACGATATAATCATCCGCGCCCATGGTAAACCCCATCACCTTGTCTACATCCTCCACCTTGGCCGTCAGCATAATAATCGGGAAAAAATAGCGCTCCCGGATTTTTTTGCAGATTTCAAATCCGTTGATATCCGGCAGCATGACGTCTAAAATGGCCATATCCAGCTCCAGCTCCTTCACGCAATTAAGCGCGTCTGTTCCGTTATAGCATTTATGCACCGTATAGCCGTCGTTTTTTAAAAATATTTCAACTAAATCCGCCATAGACGGTTCATCGTCTACAATTAAAATGGTTTCTTTCATCTCTCTGTTCCTCCCTCTTGCATCTTTTCCCACATTTCCGTATACTGTTTCTGTACACACCGTTTTACATTAACTAAGGAGAACTCCCATGCAGGAAAATGATACGCATAATCCCTCAGCTTCTATTCAAAAGCGATACCGCCGGCGCCTGATCGCCCCCATGCTTTATTTGATTTTCGCCGGCCTTTTATGGACGTCACCGCAGATCCGTTCTTCTCTGTTTCCTGTCAGGCTGCCTGCCATGCAGGATGCGGAACAGATGTATGAGCAGGGAAGCCGCTATGTGTCCGCTTCCCTCAAAAACCTGAAATTTACCGGCTATACGAAGGAGCGTTCCCACCATACCATCGGCTACTTTTATTATACCATCCGCCCGGATGAGCAGATATGTGATATCGTACTCCTTTCCCCCTCCACCTGTAAGCAGGGGGCTCCGACGCTGGCACAGGCAGAAATTTGCGGCCGAATCCTGCCCTCGGACGAAAGCTTCCTGAAGCTGCAGAAAAGCCTTGCAAAGGACCTTTCCTGGACAGAAGCAGGTATCCGGTCCCGGGTCAATCCCTGCTATCTGAGCGAGCCGGACTTCCGATACGGACTGAGGCTGCTTCTGTTTTTGGTACTGGCAGCCAGCAGCATATTTGCAATCGCCTCCATACTGCTTTGCCTGCTGTTTTTCCTCCGTCCGTCTCTCGCGCCGGAAAGCCGAAGACAAAAGGCCTCCGGAAAAACAGTCCTATAATTGCTATTCGGACAAATATGGAAATCTGCAGCCCGCCGTATAAATAGGAATGGTGTCAAACAGGGGGCTGCGCCCGCCCCTCGTCTGTTTCAGTACGATCCCCCTCCCGACGAATTTTTTATCGACAAAAACCTTTAAGGACTGCGGCTCCCCGTCCTTCGCCTTCACCTCAATTCCATAAACGGTATTCTCCCGATCCGTCATCATAAAGTCCATCTCATAAGAATGAAAGACGGAAAAACACACCTCGTCCTCCTTTACCCTTCTCTTATCAAACGGAACGCTGAATAATCTGTGCAGCTCATTATATACAAAGGTTTCTTCCAGAAGCCCGGTAACTGCAGACGGCTCCATGGTATATTTATTTCCGATATAAGAGGCGATACCGCAATCCATATAGTAAATCCGCCGATCCGGTATAATGTTTTTGATATTTCCTTCATTTGCCAGGCTGCAGGTTCCAAGAATCCCTGTATATTTCAGCCAGACCACCGCATTAGATATCTCGCTCTTTTTGACGATTGCATCGGTATTTGCTTTTACAAGCGTCGTAACCCGTTCTACAATATTTTTTCCGGTGCCCTTTTTCTCACGGCACATTTCCTTGAACGCTTCCCTGTATACGATTTCGAATAGTTCTGTCTCCCTCGGTGAGGTAAAATAATTCCGGGATTCTTCTTTAAACGTATCCAGCAGCCTGCCGATGACGCCGTAGCATGCCTCTGTATTTTCTGTGTCCCTATACCTCTTTACAACCTCCGGATATCCGCCTATCTGAATATAAATCTGATACAGGTGCTGCAATGCCTCGTATTCCCGCGGATCCGATTTTCCAAAAAGATCCAGCTGCTTTAGGCTCTGCTCCCTGCCGGAAGAAAAAAATCCTTTTTCCCTAAAATCCTCCCCAAATAGCTTCCGGTTACCGCAATGTCACATGCCAGATTCCCATTCAAGGTCCGGATGGCATTATATACCGCGGCATCCTGCTGTATTTCGTCAATAATTAAAATGGTATTCAGACTGTTTGCAAAACGCGGCAACTTTGCGCGCCGGCAGTACTTTTCCAGCTCTATAGGCGTACAGCCGTTCTGTACCGCTTCTGTAAAGCCGTACGGATCGGAAGCCAGATTTACATAGACCGTATATTCATAATTCCGATATGCAAATTTTAACAGCTCTGTTGTTTTACCAGTCTGCCTGGCACCTTCCAGCTGGAGGACCTGATGAAGCCCCTCGTGCTTCCATCGCTGCAGCTCCTCCTGAATATCCCTGACAAAAGGGTTTTGCTCACAAATCATCTGGTACCTTTTTCCTATGATATGTGCTTTATAATCCAGCTCCGGCAATTTGAATGCTTCTGTAATCCGGTGCTGTCCGTCACAGGACAGGTTCTCTATGAGCTCTATATTTTCCTTTACATAATCATCCGTATAAAAGCTTTGATCGATCACATATCCTATGACACTTCTGCCTGTATCCTTTACCCTGTGTGTTGCCCTTGGCATCTGTACCCACCGCCTTTTGATTTCTGCTTTCCATTGCAATCACTATATCAAAAACAGAGCCCTCCTTCAAGCAAAAAAAAGCAAAGGCCCCTACAAAGCCTTTGCTTCTTCTATTGATACTACCTCAAACCAAGCCTAAAACAGCTCCCGGATCTTCGCAAGCAGCGTTTGAAAAATTTCCCGGATCTTCGCCCAGAAACCGCCGTCCGCATGGGAAATCTTATCGTAAATGGACTGCGCCGCATTTAAAATTTTATCCAAGTCCAAATCCAGCTCGCCGATCTTCTGCATCAGCTGGACCACCTCTTCCATTTCCTCATCGTTCAAGGTAATGTCAAACTTCTTGCAGCCCTCTGCAATTGCCTCCCGGATATCTGCTTCATTGGAGAGATCGTGCTCCACTACGGCCTGCTTTACATAAGCAATCAGCCCCTCTACCTCGTCGGCATCCGATCCGGAGGCCTCCAGTGCTCCGGTTACGACCAGCTCGTGCAGCGCCGCGTCAATGTTCTGCTCATCAATCTGATCCCCGGTCATCTCTGTATAAGCCTTAAACACGCCGACTAACGCTGCCGTTCCGGAAATCGGGAACGGAGCCGCCACGATGATATCCGCGTTCTGGATCCCTGCGGTTGCCAGTGCATTCTTGTACATGCCGACCGTACAATAAGAAATATTATTTGTAGAAATCTGGATCCCGTTGCCGTCTCCCCGCTCTACAATGACAATCGAAGACAGAGAGCGCGACCCGATCTTGCTGCTGTCGATATAAGAGCCCAGGTACTGATGCTCCTCGGAATTATTGACATATACCACATCGTATTCGTCCAGCTTCGCTGCATCCACGCCCATCAGCCCAAGCACGATGGCGCGCTGCTCTGCCGTCAGATCCTGTCCCAATGCCAGATACGGCCTGTCGTTCTTCTTGATCTCTACCTTGTCGTCATTCTTGTCCTCTTCTACCGTCACAACACCCTTAAGCTCATCCTCGTCCACCGTAACGTTACCGGAAAAATCCTCATTCTTTTTCTCCGTATCGGTCTCTGTCCCGTCCGACGGCTTTGTGCCTGTTTCCTTGTCTGTATTCGTATCGGGAATATTGGTATGAATGCCGTTATCCGTATTTTCGTCTGCGCTGCCGTCTGTATTACCCGTCCCCGGGTCTGTTTTCACAGGCGCATCATTCAAATCTGTACCGTCCGCCGCCGGCGCTTTCTCCGGCGCCGCCTCCGGCCCTCTCACCGGCTCGTCCTCGTCCGTTCCGGGCGCTGCTGCCCCTGACGTGGGAACCGTATCCGATGCATTGTCCGGCTCCTCTGCCGGCGCCGCCTCCGCAGAACTTCTGCTCTCGCCGTCCGTGGTTGCCAGGACATTGACGGTGGGGCCGAACGCAATGGTCAACGCCATTACTATACTAATGATACGCATCCATCTCTTCTTCATAGAAAAACCTCCTTCATTTAAACGCCTTCATTTTTGCACAATTCATGCGCTTTGTCAAAGGAATCTCCAAAACTTAAGATTTATTTCATAATTCTGCTTAAAATCCACCTATTTATTTCCTCAAATACCATTTTGATCAACAGTAATTGGATACCACAAACTGCAGCTCCTCTTTGCCCATATAGCTGTTGATTTCCGGATAATATACAACGGATATCGTATCCCGTTCCTCCAAAAATGCAAAAAATTCCTCCGCCTCGCCAAAGTAAACGGCCGGATACCACCCGCCCGCGCGATCCTCCAGCACAAGCTTCAATACATTTCGATTCTTTCCGACCACCCGCTTCTGCCGGACGCGGAGATTTTTGTCTGCAAAAACCGGCTTTCCGTTTCCTTTTCCAAACGGCTCCAAAATTTTCAGCTCCTCTACCAGCTCCCTCGTCACATAGGAAAGCGGCATCGGCACATCAATATGTATCTTCGCAACAAAATCCTCCTCTGTTAAAGACGCATATGCGTTAATCCGCTGCACAAACGCCTCCCTGTTTTCCACCGGAAAAGAAAGCCCTGCCGCCATCGGATGCCCCCCAAATTTGCTGAACAAATCCTGGCACTTACACAGCTCCTCGTACATGGAATACGTTTCAATCGACCGTCCGGAGCCCTTGATGCCCTCCTCCGACTGCGTCAGCACAAACACCGGATGATGGTACTGCTCCCGGATCCTTCCCGCCACAATTCCGGCCAGGCTTTCATGCAGCTTCGGCAGATAAACGACCATCACCTTCTGCTCAGAAAGCCTCTGCTCCTCAATGACTCTTTCCGCTTCCTTTAGCCCGTCTGCAGTCATTTTTTTGCGCTCCTCATTCAAATCGGCAAGCTCTGCCGCAAGCACGGCAGCCTCCGCTTCCTCCTCCGAGAGCAATAATTTCAAAGAACGGATCGCCGTATCCAGCCTCCCGCTGGCATTTAAACAGGGTCCTAAGACAAAGCCCAGATGATACGCACTCAGCCGCTCCGGATGTACCTCCTTCTGCCGCATCAAAGCGCGAATGCCAAGGTTTTTGGAATGGCGCATTTGCTCCAGCCCGTATTTTACCAGAATCCGGTTTTCATCCGTCAAATCCATTACGTCTCCGACCGTAGCAAACGCCGCATGCTCCAAAAACGCCATCGCCTCCGCCTCCGCAATCCCACACGCCTCATACAGAGCCTGTATCACCTTAAACGCCACAACTGCCCCGCAAATCCCTTCAAACGGATAACCGCATTCCCTCTGCTTCGGA